>JBOICE010000374.1:0-11327 GCA_050739815.1 Pseudomonas sp.
AAACGCAAAACGCCAGCTCGAAGGCTGGCGTTTTGCCGATCGCGGCAAATTAACGCGGCACGACAGGCCGCTTAACCGGCTTCTTGCCTTTACCTTTGCTCGCATCCGCGCGCGCCTTGGCTTCTTCTTTACCCTTGGCGAAAGCGGCAGCCTTGGCAGCCTCGCGCTTGTCCCACGGATTACTGCCATCGCTGCCACGCGGAGGCAGACCGGTGTGCTGGGTCAACAGCGCCTGAGTCTTACCGACCTTGTGGCTGCCGGCCGGGGTGGAGTTCTTGCGACGAGCGCTTTGATAGCTGTCGGTGGCCGGCTGGTGCAGCGGAATCAGTTGGTTCTTGCCCGGCCCGATCAAGTCCGCCCGGCCCATGCGCTCCAGTGCTTCTCGCAGCATCGGCCAGCCCTTCGGGTCGTGGTAGCGCAGGAAGGCCTTATGCAGGCGGCGCTGCTGCTCGCTCTTGACGATGTTCACGCCATCGCTCTTGTAAGTGACCTTACGCAGCGGGTTCTTACCGGAGTGGTACATGGCCGTGGCGGTGGCCATCGGCGAGGGATAGAACGCCTGCACCTGATCCGCACGGAAGCCGTTGCTCTTCAGCCAGAGGGCGAGGTTCATCATGTCCTCGTCTGTGGTGCCCGGATGCGCGGCGATGAAGTACGGGATCAGGTACTGCTCCTTGCCCGCCTCTTTCGAGTACTTCTCGAACATCCGCTTGAACTTGTCATAGCTGCCGATGCCCGGCTTCATCATCTTGTTGAGCGGACCTTCCTCGGTGTGCTCCGGGGCGATCTTCAGGTAGCCACCGACGTGGTGGGTGACCAGCTCTTTGACATACTCCGGCGACTCGACCGCGAGGTCGTAACGCAGGCCGGAGGCGATCAGGATCTTCTTCACGCCCGGCAAGGCGCGAGCGCTACGGTACAGCTGGATCAACGACGAGTGATCGGTATTCAGGTTCTCGCAGATACCCGGGAACACGCAGGAAGGCTTGCGGCAGGCGGACTCGATCTCCGGGCTCTTGCAGGCGATGCGGTACATGTTCGCGGTCGGCCCGCCGAGGTCGGAAATCACCCCGGTAAAGCCCGGCACCTTGTCGCGGATCTCTTCGATCTCGCGAATGATCGATTCTTGCGAGCGGTTCTGGATGATCCGCCCTTCGTGCTCGGTGATCGAGCAGAAGGTACAGCCGCCGAAGCAGCCACGCATGATATTCACCGAGAAACGGATCATGTCGTAGGCCGGGATTTTCTCCTTGCCATACGCCGGGTGCGGGATACGCGCATAGGGCATGCCGAACACGTAGTCCATCTCTTCGGTGGTCATGGGAATGGGTGGCGGGTTGAACCAGACATCCACCTCACCATGCTTCTGTACCAGCGCGCGAGCGTTGCCCGGGTTGGTTTCCAGGTGCAACACGCGGTTGGCGTGAGCGTAGAGCACCGAGTCACCGCGGACCTTCTCGAAGGACGGCAGGCGGATCACCGTCTTGTCGCGGGTCAGCCGAGGGTTCGGCAGCAGCTGCACGACCTTGGCTTCCTGCGGGTCTTCGACCGGGCCCTTTTCCTGCTCGATGGCGCAGGCTTGGGTGTCCTGGGTATTGACGTATGGATTGATGATCTTGTCGATCTTGCCCGGTCGGTCGATGCGCGTGGAGTCGATCTCGAACCAGCCTTCAGGCGTGTCACGGCGAATGAACGCGGTGCCGCGAATATCGGTGATCTCGTCGATCTTCTGGCCATAGGACAAACGCTGGGCCACCTCAACGATGGCGCGCTCGGCGTTGCCGTACAGCAGAATGTCGGCGCAGGCGTCGATCAGGATCGAGTGGCGAACCTTGTCCTGCCAGTAATCGTAATGGGCGATGCGGCGCAAAGAGGCCTCGATGCCGCCGAGCACGATAGGCACATGCTTGTAGGCTTCCTTGCAGCGCTGGCTGTACACCAGGCTGGCGCGATCCGGACGCTTACCGGCCAGACCGCCCGGGGTATAGGCGTCATCGGAGCGGATTTTCTTGTCGGCGGTGTAGCGGTTGATCATCGAATCCATGTTGCCGGCCGCGACGCCGAAGAACAGGTTCGGCTCGCCGAGCTTCATGAAGTCGTCTTTCGACTGCCAGTTCGGCTGCGCAATGATGCCAACCCGGAAGCCCTGAGCCTCGAGCAAACGGCCGATGATCGCCATCCCGAAGGACGGGTGATCGACGTAGGCATCACCGGTGACGATGATGATGTCGCAGGAATCCCAGCCAAGCTGATCCATCTCTTCCCGGCTCATCGGCAGGAAAGGGGCGGGCCCGAAACATTCGGCCCAGTACTTGGGATAATCGAATAACGGCTTGGCTGCTTGCATGTCGATGACCGATGGCGTTCAAGGTGGAAAATCGCGGGCGCGGAATATAGCACAAAATTTAACCAAATCCGACTGTGGCGCTCGGCCTTAGCCGCGTCAGCAGAAACGCTAATAGTGTGTATGGCTCTTTGTGATCACCGTCCTGGCTTATGGCTATACTCGGCCAAAAACAATCCCGTCTGGTTCCATGAAGCCGGGCGCAAGGAGCATGAGCGGTGCGGTGTTTACTTTCCCTAAGCATCCTGTTGTGCCTGGCCGGCCTCGGTAACTGGGCCTGCGCCGCCCCGATAAAGCTGGAACGCGCCAGCAGCGGCTCGGCGCTGAACGCACAGATCGAGTTGCTGGAGGACATCGGCGGCCAGCTAACAATCAGCGACCTGGCCGACCCAGCCGTGCAGAAGCGCTTCCAGCCGGCCGCCGGCCGCGCCAGCGTCGGACAGAGCCGTCATCCCTGGTGGATCAAGGTACAACTGGCGCGCGGCGCGCAGGCCCCGCGCCAGTGGTGGCTGGAAAATAGCGGCATCACCGTGTTCCGAGTGCAGTTGTATCTGCCCGACGGCCGGGGCGGCTGGATCGAGCGCGAAACCAGCGAAAACGTGCCCTACGCCGCCGGTCGCGACCATCCCTACCGGCGCATGCTGTTCAAGCTGCCGGAACTGGGCGAGCAGCCGCTGACCCTCTACTTCCGCAGCTACGACCCGGCCGGCAACTCCTTCCCGCTGAAGATCTGGCAACTGAGCGATCTGGAGCGACACGCGGCTCAGGAGAATCTCGGTTTCGGCTTGATCTACGGGGTGATCCTCGCCCTGCTGCTGTACAACCTGTTTATCCTCCTGGCCCTGCGCGACCCCGCCTACTTCTGGTACGTATTGGCCACGGCCTGCGTCCTGGTGTTCATCCTCAGCATGACCGGACATGGCTTCCAATATATCTGGGGCGACGCTCCGCCCCCCTTCTGGCTGGACCGCATCACCCTGCCCTCGCTCTGGGGCATCTTCGTCATGCGCTTCACCCAGGAGCTGCTCTATACCCGCCGCGGCCTGCGCTGGGCTCATCGCTCGCTGAATGCGGGCTGTGCGCTCTACCTGCTGGCGATCCTGATCAACGCCGTCGGCTACCGCGCCGAAGCCGCCCTGGTGATCGCCCTGGCGCCGATAGTGACGGTACCCACGGCATTGATCAGCGCAGCCATCCGTTGCTACCAGGGCTTTATCCCGTCTCGCCTGTACCTGCTCGGCTACAGCGCCGTGCTCGGCAGCACGGCGGTGCTGGTGATGCGTGCCGCCGGCATCATCCAACCGAGCAACTTCACCGCCTACTTGTTCCCACTTTCGGTGGCCGCCGAATCGATCTTGTTCTCCTTCGCCCTGGCCTACCGCATCCAGATGCTCAAGCAGGAAAAAGCCGCAGCCCTGGAGCAGGTCGACCGCGAGAAGACCGCGCGCATGAGCCAGATGCAGGCCAGCGCCGACGAACTGCAGGCGGCCGTAGTCCTGCGTACCGCCGAGCTGGCCGCGGCCAATCTGAGCCTGTGCGAACGCGAGCAGGACCTCCAGCACGCGGCCTTCCATGACCCGCTGACCGAGCTGCCGAACCGCCGTTATCTGATCGACCGCGTCGAATCGGCGCTGGCCGATGCACAACGGCGCGCGGAGTCGGTGGCCCTGATGCTGATCGACCTGGATCACTTCAAGCCGATCAATGACACCTACGGCCACGACGCCGGTGACCTGATGCTGCGCACCCTCGCCCAGCGCCTGCGCCAGCATGTGCGCGGCAACGACATGGTGGCGCGCCTGGGTGGCGACGAATTCGCCGTGCTGATCGGTGGGCCGGAGGCGGAACAGCACGCCCGCGAGATCGCCGAACGCTTACTCGCCGAGCTGGCCCAACCGGTGCTCTACGGCGCAGTGCGGCTGGTGGTAACCATCAGCATCGGGGTGGCGCTCTACCCGCGGCATGGTGAGCAGTTCGCCAGCCTGTACAAGGCCGCCGACGGCACGCTGTATCAGGTCAAGGCCCGCGGTCGCTCGGGCTTCGCCCTGTGTGGCGCCGATGGCGGGCTGAGCGGCGATGCCTGCCTGCAACTGGATGTGCTGAAGGCACCCAGCGGGCTGCTTTGAGCGGGGGCGCGATAAGCCTTCAGGTGCGCTGAGCGGCCCTTTGTAGGGCTCGCTTCATTCCACCAGGAAATTCGCACGAGCCTGATGCTGCGGTTAACCGCACCCTACGCGTCGAGGTAGCTACGCGGAACGCGGGCGGTGACCTTGGTCAGCAACTCGTAACCGATAGTGCCGCAGGCCTGGGCCAGCTCATCGACCGGCATTTGCGCGCCCCACAACTCGACCGCATCGCCCAATCGCGCCTCGGGAAGATCGCTCAGATCGACCGCCAGCATATCCATCGACACCCGCCCCGCCAACGGCACGCGCTGACCGCGCAGCACCAGCGGCGTGCCCGAAGGCGCATGCCGCGGGTAACCGTCGGCATAACCGCAACTCACCGTGCCGATCCGCGAAGGCCGCTGCGCGACCCAGCAGGCGCCATAGCCGACACTCTCGCCAACCGCGACGTCACGCAGACCGATCAGTTGCGCAGTCAGACTCATGGCCGGGCGCAAACCCAGCTCTTTCGCCGTCAGTTCGGCAAAAGGTGTGGCGCCATAGAGCATGATGCCCGGCCGCAGCCAGTCCATATGCGCCGCGGGAATGGTCAGGATGGCGGCCGAGTTGGCTAGAGAGCGCTGATCGAAGTCCAAATCGAGCAGATCGAGAAAGGCCTCTAGCTGCTGTTCGGTGAGCGGATGGCCGCGCTCATCGGCACAGGCGAAATGGCTGAGCAGATTGAGTTCGGCGACCTGCACCGCGCCTGCCAGGCGGGCATGCCAATGCCTCAGCTGATCGGCGGTGAAGCCCAGCCGGTGCATACCGCTGTCGAGCTTGAGCCAAACATTCAGCGGCCCCGGCAATTGAGCCGCGAGCAAGGCCTCGGCCTGCTCCGCGCCCTGCACTACGACATCCAGTGCCAACTGCGCAGCGGCTTGGTACTCCGCCGGCTCGAAGCAGCCCTCCAGCAGCAGGACTCGCGCCTCGGCATTCACCAGTCGCACCTCGGCCGCCTCTTCCAAGCAAGCGACTGCAAAACCATCGGCATCCGACAGGCTGCCGACAACCTCGCGCACACCATGCCCATAAGCATTCGCCTTCACCACAGCAAACGCCTCACGCCCCGGCGCGCAACGCTTTGCAAGCGCGTAGTTATGGCGAATGGCTGTCAGATCGATGGTGGCAACAAGCGGGCGCATGGAGGGAAGTCCTTGAAACGAAGAAGACAGGATGTACTAGTGGCCTGTACGGCTAGTTGGTTAACTCAATTTCGGATGTCTGGAGTCCTGAGACAAGGCGCCGCGACGAGTCATAGCAGGGCTATGGCGAGGGAGCGGCAACGCAGTATCGGGGCTTCAGGCGCCGAAATTGACTAATTGAACTAGCCACACAGGCCACCCAGTGTAATCCCGGCTCGCCGAACCGTAGCGAGCGCCACCCGGGTAAGAAGCCCGGAGCGCAGCAACCGCAGTGGACTTAATGCCCATGAGGATGACTCACTACGCTCGCCCTTCGGGCCGCCCTCTGGGCGTTCAACGGCCAGAGGCCATTGTGCGAGCACCGCGCGACACAGCCTGGGTGACGCGCAGTAGGTTCGGGCCGGTGATTACTCGTCGTCGTCGAAGTTATAGCTACCCGGGGCCAGGTTCTCGAAGCGGGTGTACTTGCCAAGGAACGCCAGGCGGATAAAGCCAATCGGGCCGTTCCGCTGTTTACCGATGATGATTTCGGCAATGCCTTTGTGCTCGGTCTCCGGGTGATACACCTCGTCGCGATAGACGAACATGATCACGTCGGCGTCCTGCTCGATCGCACCGGACTCACGCAAGTCGGAGTTCACCGGGCGCTTGTTCGGCCGCTGTTCCAGCGAGCGGTTGAGCTGCGACAGGGCGACTACCGGGCAGTTGAACTCTTTGGCCAGGGCCTTCAAGGAGCGCGAGATTTCGGAAATCTCGTTGGTCCGGTTATCACCGCTGGAACCCGGGATCTGCATCAACTGCAGGTAGTCGATCATGATCAGACCGATATCGCCATGCTCACGCACAAGCCTGCGGGTACGCGCGCGCATTTCCGAGGGGCTGATGCCCGCGGTGTCATCGATAAACAGCTTGCGGTCATTGAGCAGGTTGACTGCCGAGGTCAGACGCGGCCAGTCGTCATCGTCCAACTGGCCGGAACGCACCTTGGTCTGATCGATACGGCCCAAGGAGGACAGCATACGCATCATCAGCGATTCGCCGGGCATCTCCAGGGAATACACCAGCACCACCTTGTCGCTGCGCAGTACGGCATTTTCCACCAGGTTCATGGCAAAGGTGGTTTTACCCATCGACGGACGGCCGGCGACGATGATCAAGTCGGACGGCTGCAAACCACTGGTTTTGTCATCGAGGTCGGTGTATCCGGTGGACAGACCCGTGATGCCCTCACCGGTATTGAACAAGGTATCGATACGATCGATGGCCTTGGTCAGCAACGCGTTGACCCCGACGGGGCCGCCGGTCTTCGGCCGCGCTTCGGCGATCTGGAAGATCTGCCGCTCGGCCTCGTCGAGAATCTCGGACGCTGCCCGACCTTGTGGATTGAAGGCGCTGTCGGCGATCTCATTACTGATGCCGATCAACTGACGCAGGGTCGCCCGCTCACGCACGATCTGCGCATAAGCCTTGATGTTGGCCACCGACGGGGTGTTTTTCGCCAGCTCGCCGAGGTAAGCGAGGCCGCCGGTCTGGGACGCTTGCCCTTCCTTGTCCAACTGCTCGGACAGGGTAACGACGTCGAACGGCTGGTTACGGTCGGCCAGCTTGGCGATGGCACGAAAGATCAAGCGGTGGTCATGCCGATAGAAGTCACCGTCGGAAACCTGGTCCAACACCCGCTCCCAGGCGTTGTTGTCGAGCATCAGGCCACCGAGCACGGCCTGTTCGGCCTCGATGGAGTGAGGCGGGACCTTAAGGGCGGCGGTTTGCAGATCGTACTGCTCAGGGACGGAGATATCGTTCATGGCCACACAGAATCAGGGGTACAGAAAGACAAAAGGCACGACTCCGCTCACGCGGGGCCGTGCCCGATGTTAACCGCCCGACACTCGAGGTGCTAGGCGATTGGTATTACTTGAAGCCTTTTCATGATCTGCTGCGCGTCGGTCATGGCGCATTGAAATTGGGCTAAAAATGCTCATTTACCCTTCGTAAACTGCACTTCTTCGCCCGCTTTCGCCTTACCTGACCTTAGCTCGCGAGACCGAGAACGGACTCTTAGGCAGCCACCACGACAACGCGGACGGTTGCTTCAACGTCGGTGTGCAGGTGCACAGCAACGTCGAACTCGCCAACGTGACGGATAGTACCGTTCGGCAGACGAACTTCGCTCTTCGCCACTTCCACGCCAGAGGCGGTCAGGGCGTCAGCGATGTCGTGCGTACCGATCGAACCGAACAGCTTGCCTTCGTCACCGGCGGTGGCGGTGATGGTCACCTCCAGCTCAGCCAGTTGGGCAGCGCGAGCTTCGGCAGAAGCTTTCTTGTCTGCAGCCAGTTTTTCCAGCTCGGCGCGACGTACTTCGAACGCAGCAACGTTCGCAGCGGTAGCGGCGGTAGCTTTGCCAAACGGCAGCAGGAAGTTACGACCGTAACCGGCCTTAACGTTCACCTTGTCGCCCAGGTTGCCCAGGTTGGCGATTTTCTCCAACAGAATGACTTGCATTGGGTCTTACCTCTTAACTTTTAACCTTCACCGTTCGCAGGGCCGGCGCCGTTCTTGCGCGCCAGGCGTCCGCGAAAATCAAACAGACTGTCGACAATGGCCAATACCACGAGTAACGGATAGATCAACTGCATAAACAGCAGCAGGGTTACGTACAACCCGACCAGCCAGAACCTGCCCAGTCGCCCTTCAGCCACCAGCCCATGCAGCAAGGCCAGCCCGGCGAACGCCAACGGTACGCTGCACAACGGTGTAAGCATCGCCAATTGCGAGCCCAGATTGGGCCCCAGCAACATGCTCACCAGCAGCAACATCGCCAGCGGTGACGGCAGTCGCAGCGCGCGAAATTCGCGGCCAAAACCACCAGGGTTATACAACGCCGCCTGCCAATAACGCCCAAGCATCAGGCAGAGCAGACTGACGATCTGCAGCACAGCCGCCAATAATCCGGTCAGTACAGGCGCCAGCAAGGCATCCAGATGCGCTCGTTCATCCACCGATAACTGCTGGTGGAGCTCGCCGAGTGCTTGCGGTAAGAGTTTTTGCAACTCCCCCACCACTGCCTCGATGAATTCGCTGAACTGCGCACCCAAAACCAAGCCATACACCAGGCCTAGAACCACGCTGCAGAGCAACACACGGGCCCAGGACTGACCAGCGCGCAACAACAGCGCCAGCCCCAGCGATCCGAGCAACACCAATAAGGTGCGCGGCTCGCCGAAATACCACCAGACCAAAGCCGGCAGCAGTGCCCAAACCAGAATGCCAACAGCATCGCTAAGACCGCGCCGCAGTAGCACTAGGCAACCCGCGGCAGCACTCAACCAGAACAGCAGCGGCAACGCCGCAGAACCCACCACTACAAGAGTGGCCTGCATGCGACCGCGCATGATGAACTCAGCTAAGGCGCGCATGCGATCTATCCCTTACTTCTTGTCGACCTTCCGGTCTCAGCGGCCGTGGCTGTCGGTGTAGGCCAGCAGGGCCAGGAAGCGGGCACGCTTGATAGCGGTGGCCAGCTGACGCTGATAACGAGCCTTGGTACCGGTGATACGGCTAGGAACGATTTTGCCGGTTTCGGACACATAGGCTTTCAGAGTGTTGAGATCTTTGTAATCGATCTCCTTCACGTCTTCAGCGGTGAAACGGCAGAATTTACGACGACGGAAGAAACGTGCCATAAGAGTGGCTCCTCAATAGATCCGTGGATTACTCGTCAGCGTTATCGCTGTCGCTGTTGTCACTGTCATCGCCATCGACGGAGTCAGTGCTTTCAGGACGGTCACGACGCTCGCGGCGCTCGCTACGATTTTCCTCAGCCTTGAGCATCTCGGACTGGCCAGTTACGGCTTCGTCGCGACGGATGACCAGGTTACGGATCACGGCATCGTTGTAACGGAAGTTGTCTTCCAGCTCAGCCAAGGCTTTGCCGGTGCACTCAACGTTCAGCATCACGTAGTGAGCTTTGTGAACATTGTTGATTGCGTAGGCCAGCTGACGGCGGCCCCAATCTTCCAGGCGGTGGATTTTGCCGCCGTCTTCTTCGATCAGCTTGGTGTAACGCTCAACCATGCCGCCGACTTGCTCGCTCTGGTCCGGATGAACCAGAAAGATGATTTCGTAATGACGCATAAATGCTCCTTACGGGTTGTAGCCTGCCGCCAAAAGCGGTCAGACAAGGAGTGAATGACACTGTGTGTCTTGCCTAACTGAAAGGCACATGAGCGCCTGCCGTCACGGCAAGGGGCGCCATTCTAGAGAAGGGGCCTGAGCCACGCAAGGTAATTGGCGATTATTTGAACAGTAGACTCAGGCGAGACCAGAGCCCTAAGCAGCTCTCGCCTCGCCTTGAACAGGCTTATTTCGGTGCTTTTGCGCGACGTTGACGCATCGCCTCGAACAGGCAGACGCCCGTGGCGACAGAAACGTTAAGGCTGCTGACACTACCAGCCATCGGCAGACGCACCAGGTAATCGCAATGATCGCGAGTCAGGCGGCGCATGCCTTTGCCTTCAGCGCCCATGATCAACACGGTCGGACCGGTCAGATCCTGCTGGTAGAGCTCCTGCTCCGCCTCCCCCGCCGCACCGACCACCCACAGACCGCGCTGCTGAAGCTTCTCCAGGCTGCGCGCCAGATTGGTCACAGCCACCAGCGGGATCACCTCTGCCGCACCACAAGCCACCTTGCGCACCGTGGGATTCAGGGTGGCCGATTTGTCTTTCGGCACGATCACCGCCAACGCACCTGCCGCATCGGCCGTACGCAAGCAAGCGCCCAGATTGTGCGGATCGGTCACACCATCCAAAACCAGCAACAACGGCGGGCCTTCGGCGCGATCCAGCAGCTCTTCGAGCATCGCCTCGCCCCACACCTGACTGGGGCTGACCTCCGCCACCACGCCCTGATGCACGCCCTCGACCCAGGCATCCAGCTCACGGCGCTCGGCCTGACCGACCGACACGCGCGATTGCGCCGCCAACTCGATCAGCACCTGTACGCGCGGATCATTGCGTCCTTCCGCCAACCAGATCTGCTTGACCCGTTTAGGGTGATGGCGCAGCAACGCCTCTACGGCATGCACTCCGTAGATTTTTTCCAACTGACTCATGATTTAGCCTTAGGTTTACGCGCCCCGCCGCTCTTCCCGGCTGGCGCAGAGCCGGGCTTGGCCGGCCCCTTGCGATGACTACTGGGCTTGCCCGACTTGGCCGCACCCTTGGCTGGCGCGGAAGAACCCGCCTTAGCCTTGCCTGAACGGCCGCCGCTCTTGGCTTCGGCCAGCAGCGCTTCTTTCACCTGACGGCTTTTTCTCACATCGGTGTTTGCCAGGCGAGCATCACCTTGGGCCGCGGCGCTCTTCTCCGCGCGCTCTCGGCCGCCTTTAGCGGCAGGCACGCCAGCACGACTCTTACGCCCGATCGGTGCGTCGATCACGCTTTGCGCCAGTTCGAAGTCGATCTTGCGCTCGTCCAAATCAACGCGCATTACCCGCACGTCGACGCTGTCGCCCAGACGGAAGCTACGCCCCGTACGCTCGCCAGCCAGACGATGGTGGACCGGGTCGAAGTGGTAGTAGTCGCCCGGCAGCGCAGTGACATGCACCAGCCCCTCGACGTAGATATCTTTCAACTCGACGAACAAGCCAAAACCGGTCACGGCGGTGATCAC
>JBOICE010000375.1:0-5996 GCA_050739815.1 Pseudomonas sp.
CCGTAACTATAGCCAGATAGATCGGTGATCCAACCAAGGTCGCCGCAGTTACTCATGCCGACCGACATGCGAAAACCACCCGGAGTGAGCATGTGACGGAACGGGGCCTGCGCGATCACCTCGGCCAGGGCAGCTAGCAGCTCGTGCTCAGCCGCCACGGCAAAGCCGCGCAGGAGCACGGCGCCAGGGGCCAACGGCTCCAGCGATGCGAGAGTGGTTGTGCCGCCGAACAAATCCATCGTCATCGGCTTGCACTCAAACGGCGTCGTGGAAGATCACGCCAAGGGTATGCCGATGCCCCGAACGCAAACGGCTGACGCCATGGCGCAGGCTCACCCAGTAGGTGCCACGCAGCCCCTGCACCGGGCGCTGATGAACGGCAAAGATCACTGCATCGCCCTGTTTCAGCGGCACCACTTCAGGACGCGATTGCATACGTGGGCGCTGCTCGGTCAACACAAACTCGCCGCTGGTAAAGTCGCGGCCCGGCTCCGAAAGCAGAATCGCCACTTGCAGCGGGAATACGTGCTCGCCGTAGAGATCCTGGTGCAGGCAGTTGTAGTCGTCGACGCCGTATTGAAGGATCAGTGGTGTTGGCCGCAACTGGCCCGCGGCATGGCAGCGGGCGATGAACTCGGCATGCTCTGCGGGGTAACTGACGGCGATACCCAGCGCCTGATTCCAGCGGTTGGCAATGGCTGCCAAGTGGGGGTAGAGCGCCGTACGCAGCCCGGCGATCATCTCCGGCAGCGGATAGCTGAAATACTTGTACTCGCCACGACCGAAGCCATGCCGCGCCATCACTACCCGACTGCGGAAGATACTCTCCTGCGGATAAAGCCCCGCCAGTGCCTCGCACTCGTTTGGGCTCAGCAGACGCTCGAGCTGGGCATGACCTTGGGCATTCAAGTCCTGGGCAATGCGCTGCCAATCCAGAGCCTCAATGCGTTCGGCCAGGGAGGATGGCGAGCCCAGGGTAGCCATCGAATTGGCTGGCGCGTTCATGCACGCGCCTCCAGATCGAGCAAGGCGCGCTTGCGTTCCACGCCCCAACGGTAGCCAGACAAGCCGCCGTCGTTACGTATGACCCGATGACAAGGAATCGCCACGGCCAGGACATTGGCCGCGCAGGCTCCCGCGACTGCGCGCACGGCGCGCGGCGAGCCGATACGCAGGGCGATGTCGGCATAGCTCGCTGTCGAGCCTGACGGAATGTCCTGCAAAGCCCGCCAGACCCGCTGCTGGAATGCCGTTCCGCGGACATCCAGCGGCAGCTCCAGGCCGATGGCTGGGGCCTCGACGAAGCCCACAACCTTGGCCACCACTTGTTCGAAATCGCTGTCGCCACCCATCAGATTGGAGTGGGGGAAACGATCTTGCAGATCACGGGCCAGCAGATCGGGATCATCGCCGAGCAAAATCGCACAGACTCCGCGCTGACTCTGAGCGACCAGAATCGAACCCAGCGAGCACTCGCCCACGGCGAAACGTATTTGCGTATTTACGCCGCCGGCACGGTATTTCGATGGCGTCATGCCCAGCATTTGATTCGACGCTTCGTAGAAGCGCCCGTTAGAGTTGAAGCCGGCGTCGTAGATCGCCTCAGTCACCGACTCGCTGCGCCCGAGCTCGGCACGTACGCGCTTGGCCCGCTGTGCGTCGGCATAGCCTTTTGGCGTCAACCCGGTGATGGCCTTGAACACTCGATGGAAATGATAGGCGCTCATCCCCACCTGTTTGGCCAACGCCTCCAGGCTGGGTATTTGTTCAGCGCCGTCGATCACTCGGCAAGCCTGCGTGACTTTTGCAAGATGCTGTTCTGCCAGCGACGGCTGATTCGGCCTGCAGCGCATACAGGGCCGGAAGCCGGCCCTTTCAGCCTCTTCGCACGTCGCATGGAATTGCACGTTTTCGGGCTTCGCGAGGCGCGCCGCGCAGGAAGGCCGGCAATACACCCCCGTGCTTTTTACCGAGAAGAAGAATTGCCCGTCCGCTGCGGGGCTGCGAGCGAGCACGGCGGCCCAGCGCGGGTCATTGACCGTGGCGGCGGCGTGCTGGGCTTTCTTGATTGAAGTGTTCATATGGGCTCCTGCAAAGATCCACATTGCCCCTTCAAGGTATCAATGTCATCCCGGCCTGAAACTCCGGGACTTGCTTTCGATACCAGCCAGTTCGCCAGTTGGTCCGCGAAGGCAAGAGTTGAAGCCATCATATACGTGCCAGAATCCACCCTTGCGCACGGCTCTATTCAGACGCTCGAAGGCACTCGCAAATTTTACCGCAGTGTCGGCCTCCACCTTTGCCACTGTGCCCTCAAGGGTATTTGACAGCCAGGGAAGGCCATCTAAATTTACCAAAAGGTTAATTAACCACTTGGTATCAAGCGAATGACTTCGGATCAACTCAGCTCGACCTTCGCGGCGCTCGCGGATCCGACTCGCCGCGCCATTCTGGCACGTCTGGCCACCGGCGAAACGACGGTCACCGAGCTCGCAGAGCCCTTCAAAATGACCCTGCCCGCAGTGACCAAGCACCTCAAAGTGTTGGAGCGCGCCGGCCTGATTTCACGTAGCCGCGAGGCACAGTGGCGACCCTGTCGACTGGAGGCCAAACCGTTGGAGGGTGTGGCCGACTGGGTTGGGCAGTACCGCAAGTTCTGGGAAGAGCGCCTCGACCGCCTGGAAGACTATTTGCGCAGACTACAAGCACAGGCAACTCCAGGCGCAGCGCCACAGCTCAGCATGGAGAACCACGATGAGTGCAAAAAAATCTAATTTGTCCGCTCTCAACGAACGCTCCACCCATCACACCAGCTTCGTCATCGAGCGCAACTACAACGCCCCGCCCGCGCGCGTATTTGCCGCCTGGGCGGAGCCTGAGGCCAAAGCGCGCTGGTTCGTGGGCCCCGACGAGTGGGAGGCTTCCGATCACGAACTAGACTTCCGGGTCGGCGGGCGAGAAAGCGTCAGCGGCTGCTCACCCGGCGGCCCTGTCCATGAATACAACGCCTGCTATCAGGACATAGTTCCGGACCAGCGCATCGTCTATAGCTATGACATGCACCTGAACGAGACGCGGATATCGGTCTCGCTGGTAACGGTGGATTTCAAGCCCGCCGGCACCGGCACCAGGCTGATCTACACCGAGCAGGCCGTCTTCCTGGATGGCATCGATAACGCCGCCGCTCGCGAGCGCGGCACACGTGGTCTGCTGGATAAGCTTGGCGCTGAACTCATGCGCACGAGCGCCTGAACCAAGAAATCACCCGCACGAAAAGAGAGATCATCATGGACGCAAACCAGATCGTCTCACGCGAAGAATGGCTGAGCGCCCGCAAGGCACTCCTGCTTGAGGAAAAAGAACTCACCCACTTACGCGATGCGCTGAACGCCGAACGACGCCGGCTGCCGATGGTACGGATCGACAAGGCCTACGCCTTCGAGGGCGAGAACGGTCAGGCGAGCCTGCTCGATCTATTCGAAGGACGCCGTCAACTCATCGTCTACCACTTCATGTTCGATGCGCAGTCCCCGCCTCCGGGGCACTCCGGCACCCCATGGGACGAGGGTTGCCCCGGTTGCTCGCACAGGGTCGACAACCTCCCGCACCTTGCTCACCTGCACGCGCGCGACACCACGCTCGTGCTCATTTCACGCGCACCACTGGCCAAGATAAAGCCGTTCAAGGCGCGCATGGGCTGGACCGTCCCGTGGTTCTCAGCCTTCGGCAGCGACTTCAACTATGACTTCCACGTTTCGTTGGACGAGGCCAAAGGCAGCGTCGAGTGGAACTACCAGAGCAGTGCACAACTGCAACAGGCCGGAAAGATCCCATCTACAAAAGGCGAGTTACCGGGAGTGAGCGTCTTTCTTCGGGAGGGCGACACGATCTACCACAGTTACTCGACCTACGCGCGCGGCCTCGATGCACTGATCGGTACTTACCAGTACCGCGACCCGACACCCTTCGGCCGCGGTGAAGGCTGGGGCGGCATGCCGGATCTCGATGGCCAAGGGCTGATGTGGCTTCGCCATCATGACAACTACGGCGAGAACACAAGCGGCGAAGCGCCAAGGGAAGCGGACGCCTGCTGTCATTCGCGCGAACCCGAGCGATCCGCCAGACACCACAGTGAAAATCGAACGGAGATGAGGCGATGAAAACCGAAGTGCAGAAGGAGCACCAGTGGCTACAGAAGCTCGTCGGCGAGTGGACGTGTGAAGCCGAATGCATCATGGCGCCGGGCGAGCCCCCAGCGAAGATGCTCGGCTCAGAGAGTGTAGGGTCGCTGGGCGGTCTCTGGATTGTGGGTCAAGGGCAGAGCGAGATGCCCGGCGGGGCGGGATCCGCGACCAGCATACTGACGCTCGGCTATGACCCGCGCAAGCAGCGCTTTGTGGGCACTTGGATCGGTTCCATGATGCCCCATCTCTGGGTCTACGACGGCGAGCTAGATGCCAACGCCGGTGTACTAACGCTCGACACTGAAGGTCCCGACATGGCCGACGAAGGGACAATGGCGAAGTTCAAGGACGTGATCGAGTTCAAGGGAGATGATCACCGGGTGCTGAGCTCGTACAAACTCAGCGATGACGGGACGTGGCACCAATTCGTAACGGTGAATTATCTGCGCAAGCAATAGCGCTGCGCGCCCTATCCGACAAAACAACAAACAGGAGCACTCCATGTTCAAAGTCATCGCTATCGGACTTGTCTGCGTTATTGGCGCCGTTCTCGCCTTTGCCGCCACCAAGCCGGACACCTTCCGCGTGCAACGTACGGCCAGCATCCAGGCGCCGCCGGAGGAGATCTTTGCTCAGATCATCGATCTGCACGGCTGGAGTGCCTGGTCGCCGTATGAAAAGAAAGACCCGGACATGAAACGGACCTTCAGCGGCGCCGCTACTGGCAAAGGCGCTATTTATGAATGGGCAGGCAACTCCGCAGTCGGCGTGGGGCGAATGGAAATAACCGAGGCAACGGTGCCAAGCAAGATCACCATCAAACTGGATTTCATCAAGCCGTTCGAGGCCCACAACACCGCTGAATTCATCCTAGTCGCCAAAGGGAACGCCACGGAGGTCACGTGGGCCATGCAGGGACCAACTCCATTCCTGGCGAAGATCATTCATGTTTTTTTCAATATGGATCGCATGGTTGGCCAGGACTTCGAGACCGGTCTCGCCAGCCTGAAGACTCTTGCCGAAAAGTAACCGCGCCATGCGTGCAGGTACTGAGGGTGATCCTCTGCTTAGCATCGCTGTCAGACAGTGCGGCAAGCCCCATTCGCCGCTTCATCCGCGCACCTCTAACAGAGGAGAAAAAGCATGGGCGCAGCAGACTCCGATACCCCAGCGAAGAGTACTGCGGCCGCAAACGAATTCGTCTTCACGCACACCTTCGATGCTCCCCGTAACCGGGTGTTCCAGGTCTAGATCGAAGCGGGCTGCCTGGCGCAATGGTGGGGGCGCACGGCTTCAGCAGCCCGACCTGTAAGGTGGTCGCCTATCGCATCGTGATGCGCGGCCTCGATGGCGTGGAGTATCCGCTCAAGGGCGTGTACCTCGAGATGGTGCAGAGCGAGGGGCTCGTCATGACCGACTGCACCGAGGCGCATCCTGCAGAGTGGCGGGTCCGGCCGCACAGAAATTACGCTGGACAGTGACCTTCCAGGAACACGACGGCGTGACGAAACTCAGTATCCGAACCCCGTTCGCCTCTGCCGCGGCTCGCGGCGCGTGCAGGCCGAACTCCAGCTTCACGTGAATGGACGATGGGCTTGCTCGAAGGCTGAACGACTCACCGCCGCCGCCCTGCGACCCACCCGCGGCGTATTTTTCCGCGCACACAGACAAACCCCCCAGCCGCCTGCGCGACTGGGGGGTTTGGAATTTAAGCTTGACGATGACCTACTCTCACATGGGGAGACCCCACACTACCATCGGCGATGCGTCGTTTCACTACTGAGTTCGGGATGGGATCAGGTGGTTCCAACG
>JBOICE010000376.1:0-4269 GCA_050739815.1 Pseudomonas sp.
GGCGGTGCGTTGCGCATGATCTGTTCGGCACTGCCGCGCCAGACCAACTTACCGTCCTTGCTGTCGAACAGGTCGACCTGAATGGTGGCGACTTTGTAGTCGTAGCTACGCGTCTCGGTGTAAGCCGGGCCACCCCAGTAGCCGTTCCAGTAACCGCCCCAGGCACCGCCGTAGCTGGTGCTGACTTGGTTCTGGCGATTCTCGACTATCAGCCAGGTCTGGGCTTTCAGGTCGGGTTTGGCGCCGGCTGGCGCCTGGCGCAGGCCACGTTGGTCGAGCTGCTGGCCGACGGCTTCACGGATGCGTTGTTCGGTCAGGTCGCTTTTGATTCGCGGGTCGTCCGGCCTGTACTGCAACGCCGGTTCCTGCCAAGCCCAGCTGCGATAGGCGCCAAAGTCGCGAGTGGCGTCGTAATCGCGGCTGAGCTGGTCGGTCTGACAGGCGGCCAGCAGCAACAGGAGGGGAATTAAGACAAAACGGCGGGACATGATTGCATCTCCGAGTCTAGAGACTCTATCCAAGCGCAAGCGCAGAGCCATCGCAAGCGCATATTGCTACCACGCGTGAGCCGCGCGTTGGGTCAGGTCGGCGAGCCGTGGCGGCGGTGGTGCTTGGACTCTGCCAGCCAGCTGACTGCCTAGGTGAAGCTAGTTCGGTGGGTAGTCGCCCAGGGCGTTCTGCACCGCGGAGCGCAGGGCCGTGGCGCGTTCCGACTGGCTGCCGCGGCTATCCGCCTCCGCGCTGCCACTCCACACCGGCTGGCCACTGCCGGCGTCGAACAGGTCAATGCGCAGCACCATGACGTCCTCCTCGTAGGTGCGTACCAGCGGCACGCTGCCATACAGGCCGTAGTGGTTGCCGTAGGGGCCATGGCCGTAATAACTGCCGTAGTCATCCCGTACTTGGCGCAAGCGGCGCTCGACATGCAGGTTGGCGCTGACGCGCAGATCGGCCTTGGCGCCCTGTTGGGCAGGGCGCAGGCCGCGCTGATCGAGGCTGGTGCTGAGCGTTTCTTGCAGGAGTTCCGGGCTGGCCCAGGAGGTGCCTGCCGGCAGGCGGCCATCCAGCCAGGCCCAGCTACGGTAGCGCCCGTAATCGCGGGGCGCGGCAGGGTAAGCACTGAGGTCGAGAGTATTGGCCGCCTGGGCCGGAGCCGGAGGTAATGGGTTGGAACTGGCGGTATAGGGGTTGCTGGCCTGGCAGGCGGCAAGGCTCAAACAGCACGCCAACAGACAAGCGTGGCGATTCATTTCGTCCTCCGGGCCGACCCGCTAGAGCGGTCGGCAGATCCAATGCAAGTAACGGCCAAGGCCCATGAACGTCGGATGGCGGCGGTGCGCCAGCTCCATTTCCAGCAGGTCGATAAGCTCGGCCTTGGCCTGGAACTCCACCGGCATATAGTCGTAAAACACCCGCACGCCACTTTCTGTTTCGACCTGCCAGTGGCCGGCGAGTTGCGCCGCCAGCTCTCGTGGGTCGAGCGGCCGCTGGGGGGTCAGGCTGTGCTTTTCACCGGCAAACTGGTGTTTGCGCAGTTTGCGGAAGTGCCCCTTGAGCAGGTTGCGGTAGATCAACGCATCACGGTTGTAGAAGGCCAGCGACAGCCAGCCGCCGGCCGTCGTCAGTTGGTGCAGCACCGGCAGGATCGCGTGCGGCTCGGCCAGCCATTCCAACACCGCGTGGCAGATCACCAGGTCATAGGGTTCGGTCAGTTGGCCAAGCAATTCCTGCCAGGGCGCCTGGATAAAGGTCGCGCTCTGCCCGGCAGCGGCGAAGCGTTCGCGGGCACCTTGCAGCATGGGCTCGGCGGGTTCGCTGACGGTCACCTGGTGGCCACGCTCGGCCAGCCACAATGACATATGGCCCAAGCCGGCACCTATATCCAACACCCGCAGCGGGCGGTCCGGCAGGGTCTCGGCGAGGTCGGCCTGGAGCACCGCCAGGCGAATCGCGCCCTTGGCGCCGCCGTAGATTTTCTCGGCGAAACGCGTCGCCAGTTCATCGAAGTGTCTGTCGCTCATTGGCCAAACCTCCGTTCGCTATCGGCCAGTTTGGCGCGCACGGCCTGCTCCATGTCGATGCCAAGTTCGGCGCACAGCAGCAAGAGATACAGCAGGATGTCGCCAACTTCCTGGCCCGCGTGCTGCAGTTGGTCCGCCGCTAGTTGCCGAGATTGGTCTTCGCTGAGCCACTGGAAGATTTCCACCAGTTCAGCCATTTCCACGCTAGCGGCCATGGCCAGGTTCTTCGGGCTGTGGAAACCGCGCCAGTCATTGCGGTCGCGAATGGCGTGCAGGCGGGTGGTGAGTTCTTCGAGGTTCATGCGGCTCTCCGGGTCAGAGCCGCATTGTTTCACGCAGCTAGATCACTCGCCAGCTACCGCTCATGTGCGGGATGCCGTCCTGGCCCTGCAGTTTGAATTGCCCATTGGCTGCCATGTCGCTGGCCAGCAGGGTGGCGGCGCTGGGTAGCAGCAAGGGTTTTTGGAAGCGCACCTCGACCACATAGCCGGCTGCCGGCAGTCGTTCGCCGAGGGCCGCCAGCGCGCGGGCCTTGTTCCACAGGCCATGGGCGATGGCGCGGGGGAAGCCGAACAGCTTGGCGCTGAGGGCTGACAGATGGATAGGGTTGTAGTCGCCCGCCACGCGGGCATAGCGCCGGCCGATATCCGCCGGGGCTTGCCACTGTGCTATTTCACTCAGCGCCAAGGGTTCGTCCTCGCTGCGTTCGGTTGGCTGGCCGTTCAGGCGCAGGGCGCGGCAGAGGATTCGGCTGTCGCCTTCCCAGACCAGGCCGAGCTGGTCTTCGAGACGGGTAATCAGGCTGAAGACCGCGCCCTTTTCATGGGGTTGGAGGTTTTCCACCTGCACGCTGACGCTGAACGGGCCGAGACCACCGAGCGGGCGCAACACGCGGATGCGGTTTTCCAGGTGGACCAGGCCGAGCAAGGGGAAAGGGAAGGTTTTCTCGGTGAGTAGCTGCATTTGCAGCGCAAAGGCGAGGATATGCGGGTAGGTCGGCGGCAATCGGCCGTCGTCACGGAAGCCGCAGAGCTCTCGGTAACGGGCCAGATGCCTTGGCTCGACGCCGATCGAACAGCGCAGGCCGCGGCTGGGCAGGGTCTGCCCGGTGACGCCACGGCGGAGTACGGCGCGGGCGAATAGACCGGGCAGAGCCGGTGGAGTGGGCAGGTCGAGCCAGGCGGTGGCCATGGAGAATCTCCTTGTTCAGATGCCAGCAGCTTAGTCGGCCGTGCTGCGACCACATTGGCCGCGCGGCGTGCGAGCCCGGCAGGCGAGCCAATTGGTCGGCGCCGGTGATTCGAGCCGCGGGCCGGAAGGCCCAAGCTGCCTGAGCGCAAAGTGCTGGACAGGCTTTAGCGCGGCCCCGAAGGGAATGGATACCCCCCCGAGCGGCGCTCGACTAGAGCTTGCACAGGTTCTAAGATGGCCGCGCCTCACGGACAATAAGAACCCTAAAAATGCTGCGTGATCTGACCGACGATGTGGCGCTGATGCGCCCGGTGATCGACGCTCTGCGAGCCAGTGGCACCGACCCCGATCGGGTGCTGGTGCGTGTCGGTTTACCGCCCGGTGGCTTGCCCGCCGGCCGCTTCCCCCATTCTGCCCAGGCGCTGTTCTGGAAGGCCGCCGCCGATGAGTGCGGTCAGGAACACGTCGGCCTGTATTTGGCGCGGCATCTGCCGGCATTCCACGGCCTGCTGCTGGAGTATCTGTTCCTCTCCAGCGAAACCTTCGGCGACGGTTTACGCCATGCCCTGCGCTATATGCGCCTGCTTTCCGACACCCTGAATGCCAGGTTGGAGATCGAGGGCGAACGCGCGACCCTGGTGCTCGGCATGACGGCCGGAGTGCCGCGACACTTCCCGGAAATGCTCGCCGGAGCGGTTATTCGCCTATTCGCCGCGCTGACGGAGGGCAACTTCAGGCCCCACGCCGTGCAGTTGATGCACGAGCAAGGCGCGACAGCGGAGCATTACGTCGAGGTCTACGGCTGCCCCGCACTGTTGGGGGCCGGGCGCTATGCCTTGCTGTTCGACTCCGCCGTGCTGACCCAGGTCTCCCGCCATGCGGCGCCTGAATTGTTGCGGATGCACGAGTCCCTGGCGCGCCGGCAACTGGCCGAGGTGGAGCGTCTGGATCTGGTACGCAAGGTGCGCGAGCTGATCGGCGAGTTGCTGGTCGAGAGCGGCGCCACCTTGGAGCAGGTCGCCGGTCGCCTGAATATGCCGCCGCGCCGGCTGCGTGA
>JBOICE010000377.1:0-4130 GCA_050739815.1 Pseudomonas sp.
AGGCCGAACTACGCGCCAAGTTCCTCGATGAACACCGCCATGCGGAAGACGAAGTGCGCTTCTTCGTCGCCGGTCGCGGCTTGTTCACCCTGCATATCGAGGATTACGTCTACGCCGTGCTCTGCGAGAAGAACGACCTGATCTCGGTCCCTGCCGGCACCCGGCATTGGTTCGACATGGGCGAGCATCCGCATTTCGTGGCGATCCGACTGTTCAACAATCCTGAAGGCTGGGTCGCACAGTACACCGGCGAAGACATCGCCAGCCATTTCCCGCGCCTGGACGACTGAAGTCTCCCTTGTTGGAGCTCAGCCATTGGAGTTCGAATGCCGATCAAAGCCATACTCACCGACATCGAAGGCACCACCAGCGCGGTGAGTTTTGTGTTCGAGGTGCTGTTTCCCTACGCCGCGCGTCATCTGCCGGATTTCGTCCTGACTAACGCCGAACAGCCGGCTGTGGCGGCACAACTGGCGGCTGTGCGGGCCGAGAGTGGCGAAACCGAGGCGGATTTGCCGCGGGTCGTCGAAATTCTCCTCGAGTGGATCGCCGAAGACCGCAAGGCCACGCCGCTCAAAGCGCTGCAAGGGATGATCTGGGCCGAGGGTTATACAGCGGGCCAACTCAAGGGGCATGTCTACCCGGATGCGGTGGAAGCGCTGAAACGCTGGAAGGCAGAGGGCTACGAGCTGTACGTCTATTCCTCCGGCTCGATCCAGGCGCAGCACTTGATTTTTGGCTGCTCGGTCGCGGGCGATCTGTCGCCGTTGTTCTCCGCTTACTTCGACACCACTTCCGGGCCCAAGCGGGAGGCGGCGTCTTACGCGCTCATCGCCGAGAGCATCGGTCGTCCGGCGGATGAAATTCTCTTCCTCTCGGACATCGTGCAAGAGCTGGACGCCGCCCAGCAGGCCGGTATGCAGACCTGTGGCCTGGCCCGCGAGGGGGGTGAATTACCCGGCCATCCGACCGTTGCCAGTTTTGCGGTGATCGACCTCAACGGTTTTTAACAGGATGGCTCAGGGCATTGGCCGTAATCCGCCAGCCGAGCTGCTGAATCGTTTAGTCGGCAGCTGCTGCGGTGCCGCGGCTGAGTTGAAAGCCACTCTGCATCGAGCGCAAGGCGGAACCCCTGGCTGCAGCGACTACCCTACGAGGGCAACCCTTCGCACAGGAGTGTCATCATGGGCTCCACGTTTAGCGGCCTGATCGGCCTGATCATCCTGGCCCTGGATATCTGGGCGATTCTCAACGTCATCAAAAGCAGTGCAGAAACCGGGATGAAGATCATCTGGGTGCTGCTGATCCTGTTCTTGCCAGTGCTGGGTCTGATTATCTGGGCCGTCGCCGGGCCGCGCGGTAACGTGCGGATCTAGCTGAGCCCGCTTCAGGAGGTTGTTCACCGATTAGCGCGCAGGCGTTGGAAGCCTGCCGGCAATCCTTCAGCGGCCTGTCAGATCAACCACGCGCCTTCCAGCTGCAGCAGCAATTGCTTGCGCTCCAAGCCGCCGGCGTAACCGGTGAGGGTGCCGTTGCTGCCGATCACTCGATGGCAAGGGATGACCACGGCGATCGGGTTGGCGCCATTGGCGGTGCCGACGGCGCGCACGGCTTTCGGTCGAGCTATCCGCAGAGCCAGATCGGCATAACTGCAGGTGCGGCCGAAGGGGATTCCCAGCAGCGCCCGCCAGACCTCGCGCTGGAACGGCGTACCGGCGGGCGCCAGACGCAGCTGGAACTGCTGGCGCTGGCCGGCGAAGTACTCGTCGAGTTGCCGGCATACCTCATCCAACTGCTGCGTGGCGGCTTGCCAGCTTTCTGCCAGTTCCCAAGGTTGCGCTGCATCCATATGCAGCAGGCGCAGGCCTTCGTCATCACCGGCAAGCAGCAGGGGGCCGAGTGGGCTGTCATGGTAGCGGTAATACATGGCTTCAATCCTCTGCGTAACTTTGCCAGAGATACATGGCAGCGTAAGCGCGCCAGGGGCGCCAAGCTTCTGCCCGGGCAGTGAGTGTGCGGGCGTTGGTGCCGCCGTCGCCCCAGATCCGCGCCTTCAGCAGCCCCAAGTCACTGGCCGGGAAGGCATCCGCCACGCCAAATGCGCGCAGAGCGATATATTCGGCGGTCCAGGGACCGATGCCCGGTAGCGCGCAGAGACGCCCGACCAGCGCTTCTACGCCGTCATCGGCATGCAGTTCAAGGCTGCCTTCATACACGGCGCGGGCAAAGCGTTGCAGGGTTTCCACGCGCTTGCCCGGCATGCCGATGCCATCCAGCACGCTCCCGGCGATGGCTGCGGCGCTCGGGAACAGGCGTTGCGGGCCATCTGCAGGCGCGTTCGCCAGCATACCGCCGAGTCGCGTAACCAGTCGCCCGGTGATGGTCACTGCGGCCTTGACGGTGACTTGCTGGCCGACAATGGCACGCACCGCCTGTTCAAATGGATCGAAGGCCATGGGTAGGCGCAGACCCGGGTAGCGCTCGACCAAGGGGGCCAGAAGTGGGTCTGTGCGCAGGTGAGCCGCAATCAGCGCGGTGTTGGCATCCAGGTCGAACATCCGTCGTACCCGAGCCACCAGTGGTTGGGTCAGGCTACCGGCGGAGGGGCTCAGACTGAGCTCCAGAGCGGTTTCTTCGGCCAGCGGGCGCAGCTTGAACCAGCCGCTGGTGCTACCCAGTTGGAAGTTGCGGTGATAGCCGTGCGGCGTCAAACGTTCCACTTCTGGCAGGCAGCGCAAGGCGAAGTACTGCTGGAACTGCTGCCAGTTCCAAGGCGTCAGATAGGGTAGGCGGACTACGGTGGCGGGCAGTTCAAGGGCTTCGTTCATGGGCAGAAGATAGCGTCCGGCGTATTGGGTTGTCTTCCCGTAACTTGCTTTCGAATCCGCTTTGGCCATTTATCCTGAGGTCAGCTGAGTAGTCGCTGCCGATCCAAGGTTCGACCTGCCATGACGGCCCACGTAGAATGCGCGCCTTGCATGGGCGCAAGGAGCCTGCCGGGCTTGAGCGCCGTCGGCGGCTTTTCGCTTTCGACGCCTCGAACCCGGCAGGTTCCAAGCCCTTCGTTTGGTTTACCGCAGCACAGAGGAGATAGACCCATGAGCGATTATCAAGAGACCCTCTACGAAGGCTATGGCCAGCGTTTTCGCATGGACAAGCTGCTGCACGAAGTGCGCACCGAACACCAGCATCTAGTGATTTTCGAGAATCCGCGCATGGGCCGGGTGATGGCGCTGGATGGCGTAATCCAGACCACCGAAGCCGACGAGTTCATCTACCACGAGATGCTTACTCACGTGCCGATCCTCGCTCATGGCGCGGCCAAACGGGTGTTGATCATCGGCGGCGGCGATGGCGGGATGCTGCGTGAAGTGAGCAAGCACCGAAGCGTCGAGCACATCACCATGGTCGAGATCGACGGTACCGTGGTCGAGATGTGCAAAGAGTTTCTGCCGAACCACTCCAAGGGTGCCTATGACGACCCCCGGCTGAACCTGGTAATCGACGATGGCATGCGTTTCGTCGCGACCACCGAGGCGAAGTTCGACGTCATCATTTCCGATTCCACCGACCCGATCGGCCCTGGTGAAGTGTTGTTCTCCGAAAACTTCTACCAAGCCTGCCGCCGCTGCCTGAACGAGGGCGGCATCCTGGTCACCCAGAACGGCACGCCGTTCATGCAGCTCAGCGAGGTACAGACTACCGCCAGTCGCATGGATAGCCTGTTCGCTGACTGGCACTTCTATATGGCGGCTGTGCCGACCTATATCGGTGGCGCCATGACCTTCGCGTGGGGGGCGACCAACGCCGAACTGCGTAAGCTGCCGCTGGATACCTTGCGCCAGCGCTTCGCCGGCAGCGGTATCGTTACCCGCTATTACAATCCGGAAGTTCATTTGGGTGCATTTGCCCTGCCGCAGTACGTGCTGCAAGCGGTGAACAAGCCGAGCAACGACTGATTCAAGACTGCGTCAAGGTTGCATTGAAAAAAGGGCCTTCAGGCCTGAGGTTTCCCCTAAAAATTTTTATAAATTTCAAATAGTTAGTGCTTGAATGAGCTTGCATGGGCGGGCACCTTGGTTGTCGCCAAACAAAACAAAGACCCGCCCCCCCATGCAAGCTGTTCGATT
>JBOICE010000378.1:0-4648 GCA_050739815.1 Pseudomonas sp.
CGCTTCGTGCTTCAGCTACCTGCCTGGTCGCTGGATTTCGTTTCCGTGGATGCCGGCACGGCGGGTGGCTTGGGTGGAGGCCTCAATTCGTTTTCATCGCCGGCGCGGTCGATCTCGCCTTTGAGGTCGTGCATTGACCTTTTGAACTCGCGGATCCCTTTGCCCAGGCCACTGCCTAGCTCGGGCAACCGCTTGGCGCCGAAAACGAGCAGAAGCACGACCATGATCAGGATGATCTCGGTCGGACCCAGGCTTCCAATGAATGGCATGAACGTTATCCTCCTCAACTCTGCGCTATAGCCAGGATCGCATCACGAGTGCGACCAGCAAGATGCCGACGAGACTCAGCGCATTGAGGTTGATCGTCAGCGGACCGAGCACGAACGCAACTGCAATCAGGTCCAGGCTCAACGGACCGAGCGAAGCAGATACGGCCGTCGTCAAGAACTCGCGGGCCGCGCTGGTCGGCATGAACAGGATCG
The DNA here is from genome assembly GCA_050739815.1 of Pseudomonas sp. Lineage (GTDB taxonomy): Bacteria > Pseudomonadota > Gammaproteobacteria > Pseudomonadales > Pseudomonadaceae > Aquipseudomonas. The sequence goes on from JBOICE010000378.1 coordinate 483, forward strand.
CCATCTTCGTGAATAGCGCTCCCAGGAACAGGCCGACCACGATAGCCCAGACCATGCGGGGCACCGGACCCCGTCGCGGATTCACCATCGTACCGTGGCCATAAAGTGAGGTTCCACCCACCACTGTCAGTTTCGGCGCTCGATCACGTAGCCTACCGCCGCCCGCAACGCTTCAGTGGCCACGGAATCCGGCAGTTCCAGAAGTGCGTGGGTGGCGCGTTCACCAAACTGCTCTGCGCGCCTGCGGGCATAGTCCAGACCCCCGTGCCGCCGCACCAGAAGCACCAGCCTGTTTATCAACTCATCCTGTGGTTCGGGGTCGACAAAAAAGCGGTGAACTTCCGTCCGTTCCGAACGACTCATCTGGCCGAGCGCGTGGATCAGCGGAAGCGTCACCTTGTGTTCACGCAAATCCTGACCCGACGGCTTGCCTGTTACGTCAGCAGTCGCGGTATAATCGAGCAGATCGTCTGCAATCTGGAAGGCCATGCCCAGAGAATGGCCGAAACGCGCTAGCGGCTCCCGATGCGAGGGGTCACCCGCGACCGCCCCCAACTCGCAGGTGGCCGACATCAGGGAAGCGGTCTTGCTTGCAATGAGCCGGTCGTAATCCAGCTCAGTGAAATCGAGAGCATCGCATGAGACCAGCTGCCGCATTTCACCCACACTCATTTCGTTGGCCGCGCGGGCAAGCACTTCGATGAGATCGACGCGCCCGAGCGACGCCAGTTCGGTCACTGACCGGCTGTAAAGATAGTCGCCCATGATTATAGCGGTCTGATGATTCCACAGCGCGTTTACCGTGGGCAGACCGCGCCGGAGTATCGAATGATCTACTGCGTCATCATGCACGAGCGTGGCCAAATGCACCAGCTCGACCAGCGCAGCAAGTGTTATCGCGCGTGCATGCGGCCTTCCGCCAATCTGATTGGAAAGCAGCAACAGCGTGGGTCGGAACAGTTTGCCGCGCGCCCAAAACAGGTGATCGTTGATTTCTTCAATCGCCGGGAAATCACTCAGCACGATGCGTCGCAGCTCGTCGACTACGCCCTCGAGCTGACTAACGACCGGCCGCTGCACATCGGAGAGTTTAGGGAGCCTGGTCCGAAGCATTACCGCCCTGTTTTTCGCCGACCGCCCGGGAACCGCCCGGGAAAGTATGCGCGGGTCTCAGGGCTGTCAAAGACTGGCCAGTCTTTGAGTTGCATCCTGGAAGTTGATGTCGAGAGCGATTACCTGCTCGTACGCGGTACGCGCCTGAGCCGTTTGTCCGAGCCCCTCATATGCGCGGGCGAGCGCGTAGTAAACGCCGACCAGACTGGCCTCATCATCGACCTTCTGTTGCGCGGCGCGGTTCAGCACATTGACCGCGACGCTGAATTGATTCTTGAGCAGGAAACAGTTGCCCAGCTCCTCGAATACCTTGAGGCGTGAACTGCCTCCTTTCATTGCAGTCTGGAATTCTGAAATCGCTTCATCGATCAGGCCCATCTCCTTGTAGGCAAGCCCAAGATCGTAATGCGCGTCCGTATCATCGACGGACAGGCTCTCGGCTACCTTCTTTTTGAACTGACTGAGCAGGTCCGCGAAATCACGATCTTCATCACCGGTCGGCACCTGCGCAACCAGGAATCGCGTGTTCGCGTCGGCTGCGCCGTCGTACCCGAGCAGATCGGCCAGATCGACAAAGCCTGCGCTCGTCGCGGGTGGCTGAGCCGTTTCGACCCCCTCGCGTACTGGAGGCCCGTCCGACGAACTCCGGGCGAGGGCCGGACCCGCCGCGTCGGCCGCGCGTTCCGTGTCCACGGCCGAATCGGCGTGCTCAGCTTCTTCCGGCGTTTCCTCCGGACCCGTTCCGAACCAGGAAGGTGGAAGGTCCAGTTGCAACGTACCGGGCGCCGGCGGAAGCGCGTCCTCCAGCTCGAGCGGAAACAGGCCCCGTAACTCAACGGGTGCGCCGGGATCACCGGCATCGTCGTCGTCGACGGAGCCAAGCTTCAGAACAGCTCTGGGCATGTCCGGCGCTGACAAGGGCTCCGACTCATGGACCCGGTCGACCTGCACAGCCCCACCACTGCTTTGCACCGCCGCCTGGTCCTGCTCATCGGACAGGTCGAAGACGCGATCGATCGCCCGCGCAGCCTGATCATCGGCCTCGACTGCGGGGTCAACTGCAGCGAGAACCGGATCCGGAGCGGGCTGCACGACCTGATGTTTCGGTTCGAATGACGAGCGAGGCGGGTGGCTGAACAGCCCGCCTGCGGTCTCGAATTCTAGATCGGCGACGCCGGGGGCGTTGGGCGCGCGGGTTGGCGGTGGCGCGGCGTACGCGGACGGCCGGTCCAGCCGCGGGCTCTTGGAGACTTCGTAATCGATGAAGCCCGGACGATCCGGAATGTGGCTGGCGACCGGTGCCGAAGATGTCGAGGCATCGGCTCCTTCCTTGTTGAATGCATCCGGTGCCAATTCCAGGATCTCCGCCCTGAGGGCATCGGCTGAGGCCTTATCACCGGCCTGCACGTAAAGCGCGTGTGCGCGCGTGAGCACCGCAACCGCGGGCACGGTTTGCTGGTGAGCACGAAGCTGACGGCCGAGCAATACTCGAATCTCGGCATCCTCGCCTGCGCTGGTCACGTCCTCGAGAGCGGCGAACACGTGCTTCAGATTACCGGTCTCGATCTGGCGTTCGGCGTATTCCAGAAACCAGCGGCGCGCATCGACCTGGAATCCCTGTACCGCGCTGAGTTGCCCGAGTTTGCGCAGCAGATCGAGGCGCTCGGGCGCGCAGCGCCTCGCCTTGTTACAGAGGGCAATGGCATTGTTGTAGAGGCCGGCTTCGGCGTAATAATCTGAGGCCTTCTCGTAATAAGGAACGGCATCCTGCGGCTTGCCGAGCCGCACATACAGATCACCGACCCGGTTGTAAAGCGGCAGCTCGGCCCTGGCGGTTTCTGTGATTCGCAGCACCTCGTCGTAGGCGTGGATCGCCTGCTCCCACTGCTCCGCTTGCTCGCTTTTGCGAGCTTCGTCCTTCAGTGTCGCGACCGCCTTCATTCGTCCCGTTCCGCCGGGTGATTCATCGTTTGGGCCAGGTATTGACTGAGCTGGCGTGACAAGAGCCGCGCTCCCGTTCCAGGCACGAGGCGCAGCCGCTGTTCGGCTATCGACACAACCAGCTCATCCGGCATGAGTCCAATGATTTCCGTTTCGACCACTCGGCCCTCCGCAGCCGTAACCAGCGCTTCGAGATGATCGAACACGAGCGCAGGCGGCGTCACCGCAGGGTCCTCGAGATTCATCGAGATCTGGATAGCACTGCGACGAGGCAGCTCGAGTGCGAGCGCGCGTACGCCAGCGAATCCGCTGTGTTTTTCACGCAGCGCGCGTGCGACTTCGCGGGCGCGCGCAATCGACAGCCCCGAAACAAGGACATTCCAGGCCAACAGCACGGAGCGCGCACCGACACAGGTTGCCCCCGCGGTTGGGTGCGCACCCGGATGGCTCCAGCCAATGGGCATCACATCGGGCACGCGTCCGCCTGGCCAGCCACGCACCAGCTCTTCGAAGCCGCCGCGTCGCAACGTGGCGAGCGACTGGCCGGGTGGATCCGATGCCTGCGCGTAAAAATAGACCGGCACACCCAACTCGAGGGCGATGCGCCGGCCAACTCGCTGCGCGACTGCACGGGCATGCTCGAGTGTGAGACCCACGAGGGGAATGAATGGCAGCACATCGAGTGCGCCTATCCGCGGATGCACCCCATCGTGGTTTCGCAGATTTATGTGCCTGAATGCTACGTCCGCACCTGCAAGCGCCGCCTCTTCAACGGCATCGGGCGAACCTACGATGGTGATGACGGAGCGATGGTGATCCGCATCGGCCGTCCAGTCGAGCACCGTGGCGCCTGCGCCTTGCATGGCATCCACGATCGCGCTCACGACGTCTAAGTCACGCCCTTCACTGAAGTTGGGAACGGCCTCCAGTACGCGGGCGGTCATCGGCACGAAAATACAGGCTCAACCATTCAATTACAACTCTCAACAACCCGTCGACCCGCGACCCAGACCTCTCGAACGTGAGGCGTACCAAAGTGATACGGGATTGCGCGGCCGTCATCGACCGCCCAGATGACGAGGTCCGCCGGTGCACCGCGCACGAGTGTGCCG
>JBOICE010000379.1:0-6606 GCA_050739815.1 Pseudomonas sp.
CCGCTGGCGATTGCCGTAATCAGCCGCCCGCTACTGGGACCGGCATCGAACTCGCCGAGGCTCATGGCGGGAATCCCGATCACCACCGGCAAGCCGTTGCGCGCCTGTTCGCGAGCCTGCTCGTCCAACGCCCATTTGCACATCAGGTAAGGATTGCGCCAGCTCGGCATGTCCTCGTAAAACAGCCCCTCATGCCCCGGCAAGCCTTGTGGATGCCGAGGCAGGGCAATGGCTGCACCGACGTAAACGATCCGTGGCACCCGTGCCGCCAAACAGGCGGCGTAGAAATGATTGGTCTGATTCAGCGCACTGGCCACATCCTCCTGCCAGCGACGCGGCCTGCGCGGGTAGTAGCCGGCGCAGAAGATCACTCCGTCCACGCCGACCAACGCGCGGCTGAGCGCCGGATGATCGAGTATTTCAACCGAGCGGCATTCCGGCTCGAGATAACCCAAACGCTCGATCCGAGAGGACGGCCGGTGGATCAACAGCAACTGATGACCAGCGGCTCGTATGGCGCGGGCCGTATGGTGGCCGAGTAAGCCGGTAGCTCCGAGAACCGCAATCTTCACGACGACTCCTTCGTCAGTAGAACAGCCGGTGCCGCGCGTTCAACACGCGACACCTGGGCTTTGAGGCTGCTCACGATTGCGCGAGCTAAGTTCAGGCAAGGCTAAATCGGCTGCAACCTAGCGTAGCGAGTCGACAGCCCAGCTTCCAGCTGGTCAATGAGCATTGCGAGCCCGCTTTCAACGCCGCAGGAGCAACGCCCAACCGCTCATGAACCGGCTCTTAGTGCGCGCCTTTCGCATGTTGATACAACGGCATCACCTTCGGGATCGCCGCTTGTAGCGCAGCGGTTCGGCTGCTGGAAGACGGGTGGGTGCTCATGAACTCCGGCGGCGCGCCTTCGCTGGCCTGGCTCATCTTGTCCCACAGGCTGATCGCCGCATTCGGGTTGTAACCCGCGCGCGCCGCCAGCTCCAGACCGATCAAGTCCGCCTCATTTTCATTACCCCGGCTGTTGGGCAGGGTCATGCTGTACTGCACCACGGTGTCGGCCAGCGCCATACTGGTCTGACCCAGACCGAGCAACGCACCGGCGCCCTGCTTGGCCATCTCGATGCCGTAAGCCTTGGACATCGCCTCGCGGCCATGCTCACGCAGTGCGTGGGCGATCTCATGGCCCATCACCGCGGCGATTTCGTCATCGCTCAGCTTCAACTTCTCGATCAGCCCGCTGTACATGATGATCTTGCCGCCCGGGCCGCAATTGGCGTTCAACTCCGGGCTGTCGATCAGATTGACCTCCCACTGCCACTGCGCCGAATCCGGCCGGAAATTCGGCGCCTGGGCAATCAGCCGCTTGGCGATGGCATCGACGCGTTTGGCATTGATGCTGCTCTTATCCAGCACGCCCTTGCCGGAAGCCTCCGACAGCGTCTGTTGATAAGACTGCGCATACATCTGATTGACCTGTTGGGTCGACAGCATGCTGAACATGTATTGCTTGCGCTCGACCCCGACGGCCCCTCCGCTGGTGGTATCGACGGCTTGGCAGCCCGCCAGCAGCAAAGCAGCGATCAGACCGGTAACAGGAAACAACGGGGACATGAGGGTTCTCCAGATAAACAAGGGCCGTATGCTAGGCCGCACGCCACACTCGGGCAACTACGCAGCGTTCCCGAGCGGCTCGGCTTTTATTTGACCGGGCGATTAAGGATTTTGCTCAGTCCGGCCGATATCGCAGGACAAGCATAAATCGTGTGTTCGGAGTCCCGATGAAATTCAAGTCCATCCAGTTTTCCGTCGTCGCCCTGGCTGGCGCCGGCGTCTTAGCCGTAGTGATCGCCCTGATGCTCTACGCATTGTTCTCGGGAGCACGCACGCAGCAGTTGGTTCAGGAGCGCACCCAAGCACAGCTCGAAGACGTCATCCAGCAACGTCTGACCGCTCTGGCGCAGTCCCAGGTTCGGCAGATCCAGCGCGAGCTGGAATACCCACTGACCGTGGCGCGCAGCCTGGCGCAGACCAACATGCTGCTTGGCACCAGCGATGCCGCCGGCAACGCCGAGCTCAGCATCAGCCGTGAAGAACTGTCGAACCTGGTACGCCAGACTGTTGTGCAAAACCCCAAGCTACTCGACGCCTTTATTGGTTGGGAAAAGAACGCCTTCGATAACAACGACGATCTTTACGCTGGGCAGACGGAAAACGCCTATGACGCCAGCGGCCGCTTTATGCCCTGGTGGTACCGCAAGACGGACGGCAGCCTGAAGGTCGAAGCCCTCGGCCCGACCATGGAAAGCGAGAAACTGCTGCCCACCGGCGTGCGCGAAGGCGAGTACTACCTGTGCACGAAAGAGCGCAAGCAAGCCTGCATCGTCGATCCGGCACCCTATGAGATGAACGGCAAGATGGTGCTGATGTCCTCGTTCAACGCGCCGATCATGGTCAAGGGGCAATTCCTCGGCGTCGTCGGTGTCGACCTGTCGCTCGAATTCATCCAGGACTTCCTGAACAACGCCGACAAACAGCTCTACGCTGGGGCTGGCGAGCTGGCGCTGATCAGCGGCAACGGCCGCTTGGCCGCCTACACCAAAGACCCCGGCAAGCTTGGCACCGCGGCAGATACCGTACTCGATGCCCAGGCCATGACTGCATTGAAGAGCCTGCAAATCGACCAGCCGCTCTACCAGCTAAACGAGGAGCAGGGTCAGATCGAACTGTTCCTGCCCTTCAAGGTGTCCGACACAGACACGCGCTGGACCCTGATGTTGCAGCTGCCGCAGAAGGTCGTCTTTGCCGAACTGCAAAAACTCCAGCAAGAGCTGCAAAGCCAACGCGAGAAAGACATTCTCGGCATGGCCCTGGTCGGCCTGCTGATCGCCGGTATCGGCCTCCTGGTGATTTGGTTCGTCGGTTACGGTATTGCCCGCCCGCTGAAGCAGATGGTCGCCATGCTCGATGACATCGCCAAGGGCGAAGGCGACCTGACGCGCCGTCTGAGCACCGATCGAGTGGATGAACTCGGCGCCATCGCCAATGGTTTCAACACCTTTCTCGGCAAGCTGCAGTCGATGATCGGCCAGGTCGTCGTCTCGGTGCAGAAAGTCAGCGACTCCTCCGAGCAGACTGCCGACATCGCCATCCGCACCAATCAAGGCGTGCAGAAACAGCTTACCGAGATCGACCTGGTCGCCACGGCGATGCACGAAATGACCGCCACCGCTCAGGACGTGGCCCGCAACGCCACCCAGGCCGCGGAAGCGGCGCAGCATGCCGACCAGTCCGCCAACCAAGGCAAGCGCATCGTACAAAACACCGCAAACTCCATTGCCACGCTGGCCACGGAAATCGGTCGGGCAGTTGCCGTGGTGCAAACCCTGGCCAAGGACAGCGAGAACATCAACGCCATCCTGACCGCCATTCGCGGGATCGCCGAGCAGACCAACCTGCTCGCCCTCAACGCCGCCATCGAAGCCGCGCGTGCCGGCGAGCAAGGCCGCGGCTTTGCCGTGGTAGCCGATGAGGTGCGCAACCTGGCGCAGAAAACCCAGCAGGCCACCGAAGAAATTCAGACCATGATCCAGCAACTGCAACACGGTACCCGTGAAGTGGTGAAGGTCATGGAGGACAGCCAGGTGAAGACTGATGACAGCGTGCAGCATGCCGCCGAGGCCGCCACTGCACTGGAGTCGATTACTCATGCGGTGTCGGTGATCAACGACATGAACACTCAGATCGCCAGCGCCGCCGAAGAACAAAGTGCAGTCGCCGAGGACATCAACCGCAACGTCACCAATATCGGCCAGGTCGCCGGCGAAGTGGCCGGTGGCGCCGATGAGGCAAGCCAGGCCAGCGCCGAGCTGACCAAACTGGCCGAACAACAACGTCGGTTGATCAACCAGTTCAAGGTTTGAGCCAAGGCCATCTCATCTCCTCGGCCCTCCGGTGAGCGGGCCTGGGAGAGAGGAATCAATCCGTTACTCCGGCGTTTCAGCCCTAGGCCGGGGTCAGGCACTCGGGCCCGTCCAGCTTCGGATCATTCACCAAGTTCGCTAACACCCGCTCACGCAGCGCGGACTGTGCCTGACACAGCAGCCCCTGCAAGGCCGGCAGCGGTGTATCGGCGGCCAGCCAGAGCTCCTGCCCCGCGGCATCGAGAATCAACGGTCGCCGCTGACTCGCTGCCGACTGAGTCACCAGCGCGACACTCAGGTAGGTGTGTCCGTCGACCGGATAGGCTTCCCAGACAGCCGCGAAGTACAACGGTGACGCCTCGCCGGTGAGCCAATAGGGCCGTTTACGGGCGCTGCCGCGCCATTCGTAGAAGCCATTGGCCGGCAGCAGGCCGCGACGCAAACGAAAGACCTCACGGAACAGCGGTTGCTCGGCCAGGGTTTCCGCCCGTGCATGAGCAGGCGTCTTCGAAAGATCGGTCAACCACGGCGGGGTCAGACCCCAGCGCGCTCGCGCGGCGTGACGTTCGCCCTCCACATTGCGAATCAACAACACCGAAGTGTTCGGCGCAATGTTCCAGGCAGCGCGTTGATCAATGGGGAAACCGGGGGTGGCCGCTAACGCAGGCGTCCAGCGGAACAGGGCATAACGTCCACACATCAGGCGGTAAGACTCATTTAACCAGAGGGGTTCAGCAGAGCAGAATGCCGGAGAAGTTTTCTGGCTCATCACCCGGCAGCGGCTGCGCGGCATTGTACGCGGTGATCAAACCACGCGCGTGCTCGGCCTGTTCATTTTCTACCAGCAGCCCGAGCAGACCGCTGACCGGCAGCTCACCCACGGCCCCAAGCAGATGATCGCCAGTGAGATGGGCCGCCACCCCCTCACTGGCCAGCATGCCCAGCAGCAGCTCGGCCTCCAGCAGATCCTGCGGCTCGTAAATGCGCTGCATCAGTCATTCTCCGTACGTACATCCAGGGTCCAATCGACCCCATCGGTGCGCAACTCGAAGACGATCGGCTGGCAGCACACCGGACAGCCCTCGATGTACTGCTGATCGCCGCCCGACAGATCCAGCAGCGCCTGGACCCACTCGCTGCAATAGGGGCACTGATAGTCCTGAGTCTCAAGCATCGCGGCCTCCACTGTGACTTGCAGGTATAATCACCGGTCTATTGCAGACCCCAATCTTCCGGGGTATTTCCCAACCGCAGCCGTTTCCAGAACAAGAGAGCATGATGGGCGAATTCGATGCCATCCGACCGTACGCCGACGCTGAAGTCCCTGCCGTACTGGCGCGCCTATTAGCGGATGAGGCCTTTCTCGGGATCCTCACGCATTTTCGCTTCCCGCGCTTGGCCCGCCACTTCGGCTGGCTGCTTAAACCTCTTATAGCTCATCGCCTGCGCCGTGAGTTCGCCGGGGTCGCTTCTGTCGCGGCGCTGCAGGACAAAGTCGCGCACTACGTCGACCGCACCATCGAGCACGCCACCGACGGCGTCACCTACTCCGGCGTCGAGCAACTCAAGAACGGCAGCGCCTATCTGTTTGTCGCCAACCATCGCGACATCGTCATGGATCCGGCCTTCGTCAATTACGCCGTGTACCACGCCGGTCTGCCCACACCGCGTATCGCAATCGGCGACAACCTGCTGCAGAAACCCTTCGTCAGCGATCTGATGCGCCTGAACAAGAGCTTTATCGTGCACCGCTCATTGAGTGGGCGGCGCGAGAAGCTGGCGGCCTACCAACTGCTCTCGGCCTATATCAACCACTCGATCCGCAACGATTGCGAGTCGATCTGGATCGCCCAGGCCGAAGGCCGCGCCAAAGACGGCGATGATCGAACCGATTCGGCGATCCTGAAAATGTTCCACATGAGCCGCAAGAGCGAACCCTTCGCCGAGGTCATTCAGGAACTGAACCTGACCCCGGTGTCGATCAGCTACGAATACGACCCCTGCGACCAGGCCAAGGCCCGCGAGCTGTATATCCGCGCGACAACTGGCACCTACGAGAAAGCCGCCGGTGAAGACGACAAGAGCATCGCCCTTGGCATCACCGGCTACAAAGGCCGTGTTCATGTGAATTTCGGCGCACCGATCAAAGCCGCGTTCGAAGACACCAAACAGTTGGCCATGGAGATGGATCGGCAGATTCTCGGCGGCTACCGGCTGTTTCCGGTGCACTACCTGGCCTATTCGTTATGGGCCGACCGTGACCCGGCCTTGAGCGTGCCGAGCGCCGCCGAGTTGTTCCCGGCCCCCGAACTGGCCGCCGCCCAAGCCGAATGGCAGAAGCGTCTGGATGCCTGCCCGATTGAGCAGCAGCCTTATCTGGTCCTGCAGTACGCCAACCCTGTGCGCAATCAATACCGCATCAAAGCGGGCCTGGCGCTGTAAACCAAGCCTTCGGCCAACAAAAACGGCGGCCCCCTGTAACAGAGTGCCGCCGTTTTTTGTTTCTGTTGCCGACCGACTTAAAACTGAGTGCTGAGCCAGGACACCAGCAACGCAGCCGCCAGGCAAGCGAAGCCGAAACCGTTGAAAAACCGATTCAGGCGCAGGGTCGGCTCATCCAGTAACGACGCTTCTTCAGCCTGCTCGTCCAGCTCACTGGACGCTGCCAACTGTGCCACCGCAC
>JBOICE010000380.1:0-2939 GCA_050739815.1 Pseudomonas sp.
CTCCAACCGCGCCAACTCCGCCAACGGCGCGCTTTGCTCGGCGACCAGATAGCCCTCGATAAACCCCGCCAGCTGCGCGCCCAGCCAGCGCAGGCTGTAATGCTGCGACGGATGCGCCTGCACATAAGCACTGATCAATGCCGCGAACTCTTCGTCGCCCAACCAGTGCTGCAGGGTCGGATAGTCGTCGCGCAGGGCCTCCAGCAACCGCGCCCGGTAGGCATTGTGGTAGATCGCCAGGCCCTCCTCGGCGCTCAGGGCCGGGCTACCGAGCAGGCTGTCGCACAACGCCGCGCTGGGCTGCGACTGCGCGCCCAACAGGTAGGCCTCGAGTTCCCGCTGCCAGTCGTTCAGGCGCATGCGGCCTCCTTGCCGAGTGCTGAAGCTGCGAGGGCGCGGGCCTGGTCCAGTTCGGCGAGCAGCTCGGCCAAGGGCGGGAAGTGATCGTCACGCTCCAGCAGGGTCGCCACCGGGCCGAGGTGCTCTCGGGTGCGCCGATAGAGCTGCCAGACCGGATCGCTGACCGGCTGATCGTGGGTGTCGATCAGGTAGCTGCCATAGTCGCTATGCCCGGCCAGATGCAGCTGGCGAATCCGCGCGGCCGGCAGGGCGCCGATAAAGTCCCAAGGCTCGAAGCCGTGATTGCGGGCACTGACATAGACATTGTTGACGTCCAGCAACAGCTCGCAGCCGCTCAACTCGCTGAGGGCGGCGAGGAACTGCCATTCGCTGAAATCCGAGTTCGCGGTACGCACGTAACTGGAGACATTTTCCAGCACCAGCGGCCGCTCTATGACCTCCTGCACCTGGCGCACCCGGGCGGCCACATGCTGCAGGCTTTCTTCGGTGTAAGGCAGCGGCAGCAGGTCGTGCAATTGATGGGCGTTGCCGCGACTCCAGCACAGGTGGTCGGAAATCCACTCGGGCTGCACCCGGTCGGCGAGGCGCTTAAGCTGCCGCAGGTAATCTTGATCGAGCGGATGCGGGCCACCGATGGACAGTGAGACGCCGTGCATCACCAGCGGGTAGTGCTCGCCGATGGCGTCCAGGAAATACAACGCCTTACCGCCGTCGACCAGGTAGTTTTCCGAGATTATCTCGAACCAGTCCACCGCCGGGCGCTGTTCGAGTATCTCGCTGTAGTAGGCGCTGCGCAGCCCCAGGCCATAGCCGAGGCAGGGAGTAGCTGAAGACATGCCGGTCTCCTTCGCCAAAGGGGATCGGGGTGGCCGCACATCGGCCACCCCCGGGTGGGCTTACGGACCGACTTTGCCGCCGGCGTTGTTGCACTCGGCCAGGGTCATGCTCTTGAAGCCTTGGCCTTTGCATTCGCCCTTGCCCTTGCAGGCGTTTTTCGCAGTCTTGCAGTCGTTCTGCCCTTTGCAGGCATTGACGCCGTAACAGTGCACCATCTGGGCTTCCTCGGCGAAAGCCAGGGTGGGAATACTCACGCTAGCGAACAGTCCGGCGGCGGCAAGAGCAAGAGCGGCGCCAGCGGTAGCAGTCTTGATGGTCATGTTGTCTTCCTCGCGATGATGGGATGGTCGGCCGTGGACGGCTTATTCGGTCCCGACACATTGGTAGAGTGAAGACAGTTTCTGGCGTTACAGCTAGGCGAAAAGAATTTCCCGGGCCCTTCATCGACTCCCCTGAGGGCCGATCCAAGCGCGACCCAGGCCGCGAGCTTCCTTGGCTCAGCCCTGATCCGCTGGGCGATACAGGTGTTCGTGGCCCTCGCGGTAAAGAGTGGAGTCGGCGAAGTCCTCGGCCGCCAGCACCCGGCCGACCAGGATCAACGCCGTGCGCTGGAAACCTTTGGCCTGCACCTTGGGCTGGATATCGGCCAGGGTGCCGCTAACCCAGTCCTGATCGGGCCAACTGGCGCGGTGAATGACCGCCACCGGGCAGTCGGCACCGTAGTGCGGCAGCAGCTCGGCAACGATTTTGGGCAAATGCGCGATACCCAGGTGAATCGCCATGGTCGCCCCGTGGCGCGCCAGCTCCGGCAAGCTCTCGCCTTCCGGCATCAAGGTTTTGCTCGCGTAGCGGGTGAGAATCAGGGTTTGCGAAATACCCGGCAGGGTCAGCTCGCTTTCCAGCAGCGCCGCACAGGCGGCGGTGGCGGTGACGCCCGGAATGATCTCGAACGGAATCTGCAAGCGGCGCAGCCGGCGAATCTGCTCGCCGATCGCGCCGTACAGCGACGGGTCGCCAGAGTGAACGCGGGCGATAGCCTGTCCCCGCTCATGCGCCGCCTCGATCAGCGCGAGGATTTCCTCCAGATGCAGTTCGGCAGTATTCACCACCAGCTCGGCGCAGTGGCCAGCGAGCAGCGCCGCGGGCACCAGCGAACCGGCATAGAGAATCACCGGGCACGAACGGATCAAACGTTGGCCCTTGACCGTGATCAGCTCCGGGTCGCCTGGGCCGGCGCCGATGAAATAGACCGTCATGGGCCTCTCCTGAATGGTGTGATAGGAACTTACCAGGGCAAGCTATTGCGGGCTTTGCGCGTTATACGGCCTCTCAGCCGCGACGAGCGCCGGCCAGGGCAAAGCTGGCGCTGGCATTGCTGTGTTTACTGATCAACAACTCGGCCCGCCTGCCACTCAACGCCTCAGCCTGGGCCAGGGCAGAGGCCTCGGCCACTCCGGCGCAGCCAGTGGCGCGCAAGGCGATGGCGGAATGTTGCGTCAGCCGGCTGTCGAACGCTGCCAGTTGTGCGGCAGGGAAAAACACCAATGGCAGCCCCAGCGTTTGCGCCAGGGCCAGCACGCCGGGCTCCGTACGCTTGTGCTCGATACTGGCCAGCCCATTCAAGTCCGTCAGGCGTAAGCCATAGGCCGGCAGCGTCTGCTCCAGCAGCTCGCGCAGCGCGGCTTCCGAACAACCACGCCGACAGCCAAGGCCGGCGATATACAGCGGGGTGACCGTCATAA
>JBOICE010000381.1:0-4577 GCA_050739815.1 Pseudomonas sp.
CTTGCATAGCGTCAACAGCACTTGCTGCATACGCTCCCTGGCCAATTTTTTCTTCTGCCGCGGCTCGCTGGCCAGTGCTTCCAGCCCCTGGCGGAATTGTTCTTCCAGGCACTCCAGCGAATCCACCACCGCCGCCTCGAGATGCGGGCTTACCCAGCGGCCCAGGGCATCCCGGTTGCTATCGCCTACCGCCGAGGCTGAATCCCAATGTTCGGAGCTCACCGGCAAATGTTCGGAGCTCGAATCCCAATGTTCGGAGCTGGCCGGCAAATGTTCGGAGCTCGAATCCCAATGTTCGGAGCTGGAATTCGCCGGGGCGCTCTTAAGTGCCAGAGGGGCGCTGACAACCAGCAAGGGCAACGGCCCCTCGAAGACCTGCTCGGGAGTCGGCAGCACCTCGCCCGGCAGGTGGTACATCATGCCGCGCGAACGTCCATCCGATACCAGCATGCCGTCCTTGACCAGGCGGCTCAGCAGCTGGCTCAGATCGTGTGGATGGGCGTCGCAGATTTCCAGCAAGCGGTTGTGGTTGACCACCCGCTCGATGGCTGCAGTGGCCAGAATCATCCGCGCGGTATGTTCGAGCTGCTCAAAACGCGCGCCAAAGCGTGCCCGCAACTGCACCACGACATCCGCGGGCAGCAGATCGAGCATGCGCAGTTCGAGCAGGGTCTGCTCGGGCTCGTCCTTTTCATACAGCGCCGGCGGCCGCCAGTGCTGGCTGCGCCATCCGCTGTAGATCTTCGGCACTCCCGAGCCGCCGCGTTCACCCAGGCCGATCATCAGGAACATCTGGTGCATCAGGCGGTTGCGGCAATCGCTGGTGCCGCCCTGCAGCACCTGCTCCAGTGGCAAACGCAAGCCACCCGGATTACGGAAGCCGAACAAGTCGGGGCGCTTGACCACCAGCACGGAAACACGCCCCGTGTAATCGGCATGCACCAGCGTGTTGACCAAGGCCTCGCGTAGGGCCTCATGCACTGGCGTGTCGTCCTGACGCTGGTCGCCCTTGAGGGCGAAAGGCACCTTCAAGTCCTCGGTCAGTTTGCGATAGACCCGCCGGTAGAAGTCGAAGAGGTTGCCGGACCAGGTGCCATCCGGCACCAGGCGATCGACCCAGCGCTGCTCAGTTTTCGCCTGCGGCCGCTCCTGGTAGTCCAGAAAGTAATGCGGCATGGCTTCCTGGATCGACAGCCAGCGGCCGAACATCAACAGCCCGGCCAGGGTCAGGCCTTCCTGCCCCGTGGCGCGATCCTTACGCCAGCCACCAATCTGGCGCAGGAACTCGACGCCCTGGTGCTCCAGCGCCGGGTGGTTGGATTTACGGTCGCTGAGCATCTGCCGGTAGATACGCAGGCTATCCGGGTCGATATCGCTGAAGTCGTAATGCGGCAGGATGCGCTCGTCCCGCGAGTCTTCCACCTGCTCGGCGAACATGCGCTTCACGCTTTCCTCGTCGCAGTGCCGGTCACCCTCGTGCAGCCGGCGGTAGGTGTTACCCAAGGGCTGACCATTGAGGAATACCGGCTTCTGTTTGCGCGAGGCGGCGGGAATGCGGATTTCGAGAATCTGCTTACCGGCTACTTCGCGAACCATCACGTCACGGTCGGTAAGCAGGTTGACGCTGACCTTGGCCGGGTTGTTCAGGGTGTTGAACAGATCGGTGCGGATCTTCTCGATATTCGACAGCCCAGCCACACTGAACTGGCCCCCTTTCTCGCGCATGCCGAGCAGCTCCACACCGCCGTGGGTATTGGCGAAGGGCGAATAGGTCGACCAGAAATCCTTGGGCAGCTCGCCCTTACCGTCGCGGCCCTGGGCCAGCTTGCATTCCAGCTCGACGGTCTCGGCCAGCAGCGACAGGTCCTCTAGCGTTTGCAACTCCGTCATCGCTTGAGTCCTTCAAGTCCGTGTTGCCGCCGTTCGCACGAAATCACAGCAGCACCTCCCACTCCTTCACCGACAGCTCGCCGGTCTGGTGGAAGCGCCGCACGCGGCCGAGGAAGTCGGCGAAGTCGCGGTTTTCCTCGGTCAGGCGGTTGCACATGTCCCAGTCGATCTCCGCGCGCTCGCGGGCGGGAATCAGGATCTGGCTTTCCGTGGGGTTCTGCGTATCCAGTTGGATCAGGCCGATGCCGTGGGCGGCGGCGAGCATGCGCAGTTCCTTGAGGGTGCCGTCGCCTTCCACCGTGGCCGCCACCAGGTAACCGAAATGCGCCCAGGAGGAATTCGACACCGCCTGGAAGAAGCACTTGCGCGCGTTGGAGCGGTTGACCAGCAGCTTGACCTCGAACGACCACAGCCGCGCCCGGCGCTCGCCGAGCACGCCGACGCACTCGCGCAGCTCACGGGTCCAGTCGGCGGTCAGGTCTTCCAGCCCGGTCAGGTCCGGGTGCAGCCATTCGTTGCCGCCGCTGCCGGCGCGGTTGGACGAACGCTTCTCGTCGATGCGCATGGCCTGCACGCCCTGTTCGACCCGCAGGAACTCCAGCAACAGCGGGTACAGGCCCTGCTCGCTCAGTGCCGCGCCTGCCGCAGACGGCTGGCTGGGTGCTGGCTCCAAGGCCTCGGCGGCGGCCACCTCGGCGGCGGCATCCAGCTCCGTCCAGTAATAGTGGCGCGGCCAACCTTCGGTGGTTTTCAGCTGGGAGAACTGACGCTGCCAGCGTGGACGAGAACCGCTGATTTCCGCCGTCAATTGCTGGATCAAATCGGCATCGCTGTGCAGGTAGTTGCCGGTACTGGCCGCCTTCTTTTCGGCGCACTCAGTTGGGTGCCGCGCGAAAATCCACTGCGCCAGTTCGCGGGCGGTCAAGGCCGCCTCCGGTTGCAGGCGCAGGCACTGCAGCACGCGTTCCTTGAGATTAAGGGCCATGCTCAGGCGGTCTCCAACGGTACGTGATCGACTTCAGCCTGTGCTTCCGGCAGGCGCAGTTGGCCGGAGATCAGGCGAGGCAGCAGGGTGTCGCGGAGTTGGGTGAGGGTTTGGGCTTGCTGTTCATTTTCGATCAAGCGCTCGAAGAGCGGATCTGCGATGTTTGCAAAAGCTCCCAACACATCAGTTGATGGCACCAGCGCAGGGATTGGGCGGAAAGCCTTTTTGCTAATTTCCATAAAAGTCGAACCATTGGCTCGGCCTTTGATGCCTTCCATGTTTTGCCGGCACCAGAACAACATAAACAACGGCGACAACTCACCACTGGGAGGTATTGCAATGTAACCCTGATTAACAGCGACGGGCATTTGCGCAATTGCCAAATAGCCAATAGGCGCACGGGAGGACAGTAGCAAAGTACCAGCGGGCAGCAATCCGGAACTGACCTTTGCCAGCCCTAACGTAGAGAGCTTACGTTCTGTCTGGAGCAATACTGGCGACTGTAGCCCCGACAAGTCTTTTGGTGTTGTCCAGGCATGTTCCGCAGGCTCCCAATAGCAGGGTTCTTTTGTATCTGGTGTTCCACCGCCCAGACACTCGACGGCATCACCAATCGGCTTAACAAGCCATCCACTCGGCACCAACCCCAGCTCGGAGTCCTCGAAGCTATCGGGAAACAGTGCGGCGGTGGCGGCGTCCAGGGTTTCCGGCTGGCGGGGCGCTCCTGCGCATCCTGCGCCCGCGACATCGGCACCTCCCTGTGCGGCACCTGCGGCCTTGGCGCGCACCGGGTCGAAATCGACGAACCAGGATTTGAACAGCGCTTGGGCGATGGCTTCCAGGGTGGCGTTGGTTTCGCGTAGAAGGTCGATACGCAACGATAACGAGTCGAGCAGTTGGACAATATAATCTTGCTTAATTCTCGGCGGAGCAGAAAACCTTAATGACTTGATGCTATATAAAGGTAATTTACCCTGTGCTGAACCAACTTTCCTCGAAATTATTTCTGTCTGGCCTTGCAGAGATGTCAAATAGTAATAGAGATACCTAGAATTAACTGAGTCATTGAAATTTGTTAATCGGGCTGCATTTTCAGTCATATTCACGCCATGCCATTCAGGATCAACGTAAAACACCATTCCGATTGTGTGACCTACGATTGCCAAGCAAACATCGTGACTGCTTACGACATAACGACGAATAGCGTCCCTTGCTTCCTCAGTGAGAAACTTAAGATCAGCCTTATTTATTTTTCCATTTGAAACATCGACCAATCGGATATAAGGGTGCGGGGTCTTCGCTTCAGTTAAAACATGCCCTTGTGGAAGACGCTTGCCACTCTTTACCTCTGCAATATCCTCGATTCTGTATTCACGCCACTCAGAACTCATACCCTAGCCCTCCCAGCTTCTGCCGGATCAACTGATCGAGTTCCACCCCCTTGGCCATCTGCTCGCCGAGCTTTTCGGTGAGTTTCTGCATCTTGTCGGCAAAGGCCTCGTCGTCGTCTTCCACCGCTTCGGCGCCGACATAGCGGCCAGGGGTCAGCACATGGCCGTGTTCGGCGATTTCCGCGAGTTTGACGCTGCGGCAGAAGCCGGGGATGTCCTGATACTCCTGCGGCGCCTGCTGCCCCTCTCCCCCGCCCTCTCCCCCGAGGGGAGAGGGGGTTAAAGGCTCGCCGCGCCAGGCGGCGACGGTC
>JBOICE010000382.1:0-5998 GCA_050739815.1 Pseudomonas sp.
CGAGTTTCTTCACCGTCGATCTCGCCGGCATGCGCGCAGAGCTGGAGCAAATGCCCTGGATCGCCCATGCCGAAGTGCGCCGGGTCTGGCCGGATCGCGTGTCCATCCGTCTGGAAGAGCAACTGCCGGTGGCCCGCTGGGGCGATGAGGCCTTGCTGAACAACCAGGGCCAGGCGTTTACCCCGCGCGAGCTGGCGAATTACGAAAACCTGCCGCAACTGGTGGGCCCGCAGCGTGCCCAGGAACAAGTGATGCAGCAATACCAGGTGCTGAGTCAGATGCTGCGGCCGCTTGGTTTTTCGGTGGCCCGGTTGGAGTTGCGTGAGCGTGGTAGCTGGTTCCTTTCCACCGGTGTGAGCAGCACCGGACAAAGCCTGGAACTGCTGCTGGGGCGCGATCATTTGATCGAGAAGATGCGCCGCTTCGTCGCTATCTACGAAAAGAATTTGAAAGATCAGATCGCAAATATTTCGCGTATCGACCTGCGTTACTCCAACGGCTTGGCCGTGGCGTGGCGCGAGCCGATAGCGCCGGTGACGGATAAAACCGTCGCTTTGAAGTGAATCAGGAGAAGGCAAGTAACATGGCAAACGTGCAGAGCGGCAAGATGATCGTCGGCCTCGATATCGGCACCTCCAAGGTAGTGGCGCTGGTGGGCGAGGTCACGGCTGACGGCCAGCTGGAAATCGTTGGCATCGGTACCCATCCATCGCGCGGCTTGAAGAAGGGCGTGGTGGTGAATATTGAGTCCACCGTGCAATCCATTCAGCGCGCGATAGAAGAAGCGCAAATGATGGCGGGTTGCCGGATTCACTCGGCCTTCGTCGGCGTGGCCGGCAATCACATTCGCAGCCTGAACTCCCACGGCATCGTCGCTATTCGTGATCGCGAAGTCAGCCAGGCGGACCTTGAGCGCGTGCTGGATGCTGCTCAGGCCGTAGCGATTCCGGCGGATCAGCGGGTGTTGCACACCCTGGCCCAGGATTACGTGATCGATAACCAGGAAGGCGTACGTGAACCGCTAGGCATGTCGGGCGTGCGTCTGGAAGCCAAGGTGCATGTGGTCACTTGTGCGGTGAATGCGGCACAGAACGTCGAAAAGTGCGTGCGTCGCTGCGGCCTGGAAGTCGACGACATCATCCTCGAACAGTTGGCATCCGCCTATGCGGTGTTGACCGATGACGAGAAAGAGCTGGGTGTCTGCCTGGTCGATATCGGCGGCGGTACCACCGATATCGCGATCTTCACCGAAGGCGCAATTCGTCACACGGCGGTGATTCCGATCGCCGGCGATCAGGTCACCAACGATATCGCCATGGCCCTGCGCACGCCGACCCAATATGCCGAAGAAATCAAGATTCGTTATGCTTGCGCCCTAGCCAAACTGGCCGGCGCCGGCGAGACCATCAAGGTCCCCAGTGTTGGCGATCGTCCGCCGCGGGACTTGTCCCGCCAGTCGCTTGCCGAGGTGGTGGAGCCACGTTATGACGAGCTCTTCACCTTGGTACAAGCGGAGCTGCGGCGCAGTGGTTACGAGGACTTGATCCCGGCCGGGATCGTCCTTACCGGCGGCACAGCGAAGATGGAAGGAGCCGTCGAGTTGGCCGAAGAGATCTTTCATATGCCGGTGCGTTTAGGCGTGCCGCACAGCGTCAAGGGACTGGCCGATGTCGTACGTAACCCCATTTATTCCACAGGTGTGGGCCTGCTGCTGTATGGGCTGCAAAAGCAGTCCGACGGCATCTCCCTGTCTGGCATTAGCAGCAGCTATAGCGATGAACCCAAGACACCTGTACTGGAGCGGCTGAAACGCTGGGTCCAGGGTAATTTTTGATGTTAAACCGCGTTTGCAGTAGGCGTTACAACTAGAAAGCAAAGGAGAGGGGACCATGTTCGAGCTCGTAGACAACATCCCGCAAAGTGCAGTTATCAAGGTAATCGGCGTGGGCGGCGGCGGCGGTAATGCCGTTAACCACATGGCCAAAAACAACATTGAAGGCGTTGAGTTCATCTGCGCCAACACCGATGCCCAGGCATTGAAAAATGTCGGCGCGCGTACTGTTCTGCAACTCGGCACAGGCGTGACCAAGGGTTTGGGCGCTGGCGCCAACCCGGAAGTCGGCCGTCAGGCTGCACTGGAAGACCGCGAGCGTATCGCCGAAGTGCTGCAAGGCACCGATATGGTCTTCATCACCACTGGCATGGGCGGCGGCACCGGTACCGGTGCGGCGCCGATCATCGCCGAGGTGGCCAAGGAAATGGGTATCCTCACCGTCGCGGTGGTGACTCGTCCATTCCCGTTCGAAGGCCGCAAACGCATGCTGATCGCCGAAGAGGGCATCCGCGCGTTGTCCTTGAGCGTCGATTCGTTGATCACCATACCCAACGAGAAGCTGCTGACCATCCTGGGTAAAGATGCGAGCCTGCTGTCCGCTTTCGCTAAGGCTGACGATGTACTGGCCGGTGCCGTGCGCGGTATCTCCGACATCATCAAGCGTCCTGGCATGATCAACGTCGACTTTGCCGACGTGAAAACCGTGATGAGCGAAATGGGCATGGCGATGATGGGGACTGGCTGCGCCAGTGGTCCGAACCGTGCTCGTGAAGCGACCGAAGCGGCCATCCGCAACCCGCTGCTGGAAGATGTAAACCTGCAGGGCGCGCGCGGCATCCTGGTCAATATCACTGCCGGTCCTGACCTGTCGCTGGGTGAGTACTCCGACGTCGGTAACATCATCGAGCAGTTCGCTTCCGAGCACGCCACTGTGAAAGTGGGCACCGTGATCGATCCGGATATGCGTGATGAACTGCATGTGACCGTAGTTGCCACCGGTCTGGGCGCGAAAATCGAGAAGCCGGTCAAGGTCATCGATAACACCGTGCAACCGGCTGCTGTTTCGGCCGCGGCACCGCGGCAGGAGCAGTCTTCGGTTAACTACCGCGACCTGGACCGCCCAACCGTGATGCGCAATCAGGCTCACGCCGGTGCTGCGGCTGCGGCCAAGCTGAACACGCATGACGACCTGGACTATCTGGATATTCCGGCCTTCCTGCGTCGTCAGGCTGATTAATGAAATGTATCAGGAGTATTGGGGTGATTGGTGTTCAGCAAAGGCCGGTTCTGCTATCATCGCCGGCCATTGTTGAAAACAATTCGCAACTAGTGCTATAGCGGCCAAAGCCATGATCAGACAACGCACCCTGAAGAACATCATCCGCGCCACTGGCGTCGGCCTGCATTCCGGGGAAAAGGTTTACCTGACCCTGAAGCCGGCACCGGTGGATACCGGAATCGTGTTTCGTCGTACCGACTTGGACCCCGTCGTAGAAATCTGCGCGCGGGCCGAAAATGTCGGTGAAACCACCATGTCGACTACGTTGATCAATGGTGATGTCAAAGTGGACACCGTGGAGCACCTGCTTTCGGCCATGGCTGGCCTGGGCATCGATAACGCCTACGTCGAGCTCTCCGCGTCCGAAGTGCCGATCATGGATGGTAGTGCTGGGCCTTTTGTCTTCCTGATTCAATCCGCAGGCCTGCAGGAGCAGGAGGCGGCCAAGAAGTTCATCCGCATCAAGCGTGAAGTGACAGTTGAAGAAGGCGACAAGCGCGCCACCTTCGTGCCCTTCGATGGCTTCAAAGTGAGCTTCGAGATCGATTTCGATCATCCGGTTTTCCGCAATCGCACCCAAAGTGCCACTGTGGATTTCTCCAGCACCTCCTTCGTCAAGGAAGTGAGTCGTGCGAGGACCTTCGGTTTTATGAGTGATATCGAGCACCTGCGTTCGCAGAACCTGGCGCTCGGCGGCAGCGTAGAAAACGCCATCGTGGTCGATGAGTTTCGCGTGCTTAATGAAGACGGCCTGCGTTACGAGGACGAGTTCGTTAAACACAAAATCCTCGATGCTATCGGCGATCTCTATCTGCTGGGTAACAGCTTGATTGGCGAGTTCCGCGGCTTCAAGTCGGGACATGCGCTGAACAATCGTCTGCTGCGTACGTTGATTGAGCAGAAAGATGCTTGGGAAGTGGTGACCTTCGATGACGTGAAGAGCGCGCCGATCTCGTATATGCGACCGGTTGCGGCCGGTTAAGCAAGACTCTCTCTTTTGCTGTTTTTAAAGGCCACCTCAGGGTGGCCTTTTTTTGTCTGAGATTTTTGCGCAAATAGGGCTGTTTGTAGGGCGCTATTTGCGGTCTTTGGCGTGACTGGCCAGGCGTTCCAAGGCCGCGCGCAAATTAGGGTCGCTGATGCCGTCGGCTGTAGCCTGAATGCTGTCGGCCGCGCTTTGCGATAACTCGATGGTGTGACCGCCGGCGTGTCTTGCGACAGTGGGCGGTTGCACCTTGAAAAGGATCTTCGTTAAATTCGTGAATTCGTCGAAGGCCTGTAATTGGCGTTGCAGGCGTCGTTGTTGATAGCGCAGGCGCGTGGCCCAGTGGCCATCGGTGACTATTAGCAGCAGGCAACCCTCGCGCCAGGATGCCACGTGGCAGTGCTCACGAGCAGCGGGTTGTAGTTGGCTTTCTAATAAGCGCTGTAGATGAGCGAGGCGTTGTGCCTGGTTGAACAGTGCTTGCAGAGGCTTCGCGTCACGCAGCAGCGCAGCGGGAGCTCGGGCCGGTAAAGGGCGAAAAGCCATGGCGGGACGCCTGAGATTGCAGAGCCGTCATGGTAGCAGAAAGGTTGCGGCCCCCTAGTGCTCTCTGAATGCGGCTACGAGCGTAGTCGGCATTGTTCGGTAATTCGCCAGGGCTTGATTTTGGCGGTGCGGTCTCCATATAACGAAACGGGGAAAGTTCAGCCGTTGCCGGGAGGGGCCGAGACAGGCGCCAGTTGGCAGGCGCGCGGGAGCACTTGCCAGCGTTGCTCTGCGGTCCGCAAGCCGACTGTGCGGTCAAGCTAAAGTCGCAACACCACGAGTGCTGGCACTCGGAGATAACGCTACTTTCCTCATCAACGTTTCCGGGTAGAATGCCCGCTTCGCAAGCAGCCATGAGGGCTGCGCGGGCGACTCACGGGGCCGCCCTCCATCCATACGTGTGGAAGATCCTGCCGATATGTTTGCGCCTTTGTTGAAAAAGCTCTTTGGAAGCAAGAACGAGCGCGAGGTCAAGCGCATGTTCAAGACGGTGCAAGCCGTCAATTCGTTTGAGGAGCAGATGTTGGCTCTCTCGGATGAGCAACTGCGCGCGAAGACCGAAGAGTTCAAGGCCCGTCTGGGCAAAGGCGAAACCCTCGATCAACTGTTGCCGGAAGCCTTCGCCGTGGCCCGTGAGGCTGGCAAACGGGTGATGGGCATGCGTCACTTCGATGTCCAGTTGATCGGTGGCGGGACCTTGCACGAAGGCAAGATCGCCGAGATGCGCACCGGTGAGGGTAAGACCCTGGTGGCGACTCTGGCGGTCTACCTGAACGCACTGGAAGGCAAGGGCGTGCACGTGGTCACGGTGAACGACTACCTGGCCCGCCGCGACGCCAACTGGATGCGCCCGCTGTACGAGTTCCTCGGCCTCTCGGTCGGCGTGGTCACCCCGTTCCAGCCGCCGGAAGAGAAGCGCGCGGCCTATGCCGCGGACATCACCTACGGCACCAACAACGAATTCGGTTTCGACTACCTGCGCGACAACATAGCCTTCAGCCTGGACGACAAGTTCCAGCGCGAGCTGAACTTCGCCGTGATCGACGAAGTCGACTCCATCCTGATCGACGAGGCGCGGACCCCGCTGATCATCTCGGGGCAGGCCGAAGACAGCTCCAAGCTGTATATGCAGATGAACCAGCTGATTCCTCGCCTCAAGCAGCACATCGAGGAAGAGGAGGGCGTGGTCACCCAGGAAGGTCACTACTCGGTGGACGAGAAGACCCGCCAGGTCGAGCTGAACGAGCAGGGTCACCAGTTCATCGAGGACATGCTGACCCAGGCCGGCCTGCTGGCCGAGGGCGAGAGCCTGTATTCCGCGCATAACCTGGGGCTCTTGACCCATGTCTATGCC
>JBOICE010000383.1:0-4357 GCA_050739815.1 Pseudomonas sp.
TCATTCCTTAATCAATTGAAGAGATTCCCGTGCTCAAAGCACTTAAGAAAATGTTTGGCAAAGGCGAGGGCGAACTGCCCGCGTCTGGCCCCGTTACACCCTCTTCCGCTCCCACTCCCGCCGTCGAAGGTGCTGCTCGCCCACGTCAGCCAAAGCCTGCGCACGCCACTCGCGAGCCGCAAGCCACTCAAACCGACAGCCAAGCTCGCAGCGCCAAGAGTGACAGCCCGAAAATCGAAAAACCGCGGCGCACACGCGCTGCACAGGCGCCGGTCAGCACCTGGAAGCTGGAAGACTTCGTCGTCGAGCCGCAGGCCGGCAAGACCCGCTTCCATGACTTCAAGCTCTCGCCAGAGCTGATGCACGCCATCCACGACCTCGGCTTCCCTTATTGCACGCCGATCCAGGCAGGTGTTCTGGGCTTCACCCTGGACGGCCAGGACGCCATCGGTCGGGCCCAGACCGGTACCGGAAAAACCGCCGCCTTCCTGATCTCGATCATCACCCAACTGCAGCAAACCCCGCCGCCGAAAGAGCGCTACATGGGCGAGCCGCGGGCGCTGATCATCGCGCCAACCCGCGAACTGGTGGTGCAGATCGCCAAGGACGCCGCCGCGCTGACCAAGTACAGCGACCTCAACGTGATGAGCTTTGTCGGCGGCATGGACTTCGACAAACAGCTCAAACAACTGGAGGTCCGGCACTGCGATATCCTGGTCGCCACCCCCGGCCGCCTGCTGGACTTCAACCAGCGCGGCGAAGTGCACCTGGACATGGTCGAAGTCATGGTGCTGGACGAAGCCGACCGCATGCTCGACATGGGCTTTATCCCGCAGGTTCGGCAGATCATCCGCCAGACTCCGCACAAGGGCGAGCGCCAGACGCTGCTGTTCTCCGCGACCTTCACCGAAGAGGTGATGCACCTGGCGAAGCAGTGGACCACTAACCCGGCCATCGTCGAGATCGAACCGGAAAACGTCGCCAGCGAAACGGTTGAGCAGCATATCTATGCCGTTGCCGGCAGCGACAAATACAAGCTGCTGTATAACCTGATCACCCAGAACGACTGGGAGCGGGTGATGGTCTTCGCCAACCGCAAGGACGAGGTACGGCGCATCGAGGAACGCCTGGTCAGAGATGGCGTCAGCGCCGCGCAGATGTCCGGCGATGTGCCGCAGCACAAGCGCATCAAGACCCTGGAAGACTTCCGCGCGGGCAGGATCCGCGTGATGGTCGCCACCGATGTCGCCGGCCGTGGCATCCACATCGACGGCATCAGCCACGTGATCAACTTCACCCTGCCGGAAGTGCCGGACGATTATGTCCACCGCATCGGCCGGACTGGCCGTGCTGGCGCCAGTGGCGTGTCGATCAGCTTCGCCGGCGAGGATGACTCGTACCAGTTGCCACTGATCGAAGCCTTGCTCGGGCGCAAAATCAACTGCGAAACCCCGCCGACCGAGCTGCTCAAACCGGTGCCGCGCAAGCATTGAGACATAGATCTCGTCGGGTGGGTTAGGCCGTAAACGGCGCCACCCACCCTAGGGGCCGATACAGCTTGCGCCAGCGAAACACTGGATTGGGATTGCCCCATACTGGTGCGCTGTACCGATAAACGGTCTTGCGCTCACCTGCGAGCGGACTAGAGTCATATACCCCCCGGCCGGGGATTTCCATCAGCTGAGCTTGATCCCTCAATCGCTTTCCTACAGTGAAGGAGAAATATCATGGCAGAAGCAAAAACCGTCTCCGCCGAGCCGCAACAGAGATCACGGCTGTTAGAGGTATCGTGGCAAGACATTCCTGGCCCCGGCGCCTATGTCGAATTGGGTTCGGGCGATTTGTACCGTATACCGAAAGAAGCGTTGCTGCAGGGCTCCTCGCCGCTGATCCGCAAGGAAAGCGCCGGCGCTTCCAGCCTGATGCAGGTCAGCAACAACCCGTACGTCACGACCTTTGAAGCTCGCATGATCTGCTGCGAGCACAACATCGTGCCGAATTTCTAGTGGTTCGACCTTCGGCTCCTGCGTTGAGCAGTAACAGCAAATACGCGGGGTGATGGCAAGAAAAAAACCCGCTTCGGTGGTAATGCCGTTCAGTGGTGATTTTTTGAGGTAACGGCATTACGAGCGGGTCGCGCGGTAACGGCACGGGGGTAGGATCGCCCCCGTGTTTTGGCGAGGCCAGTTAGCGGCGTGCAGCCTATTGCACCCGACTCAAGCGCGGCCTGTCCGCCAGGCCGAGCACAAGCAACGATCGGTAGGTGTGGAACATCCGCTGAATTTCTTTCGTATCGCTGGTCTTGGTCAGCGCCAGCATCACCAGAATGCGCGCTTTCTGCGGATTCAAGGTATCCGACGCCCCGGAATCGAGTTCATCGTCGTTGGCTTCGCCGTTGCCGGCGACAATGCCTTGGCCGACGCGGCTGGAGCGCACGATGATGGCGCCTTTCTTACGCGCGTCGACTCACGCCGGCTTGACCTGGCCGGCCAGGCTGCCAGTACCGACATCGGCGTGGATAATGCCTTTCATGGGCTTTGCAGCCCTCGGCGTGGCCGGCTACCTCGGCCATCTGGCCTATTCCGTGTTTGAGGATTCGCTGCTGTTCCCGATTGTGCTCACGCTGATCGGGCTGGGCATCATGGCCTTGGGCCTGCTCTATCAGAAACGCCGGGCGGCACTCAGCGACAAACTGCAGACCCTGCTACCAGAGCGCGCACGGGTCTTGCTACCGGCACTGCGCCGCTGACGCTCGGTAGTTTTCGCGACGCACTGCCTGGCGTGGCGGTGCGTCGCTAGCGCGTATCAAGTTGCCGCCTTGGCGCTTGCCGGGACATACCTAAAAGTCCAGAATGGATTTTTAAGTTTACTTTCAGTCGGAGCGCCTCCATGCCCAACGCCACTCCCTACGTGCTTCAGCAAGCTGAAGCCGAGCAATTGCTCGCCAAAGTCGATGTGCACCAGGCCATGCGCAAGATGTTCCGCGACCTTGCTGCCGCTACCGCCGTGCAGCCTGCGCAGCAACTGGTGGAGTTCCCCAACGCGGCCGGCGACTTTATCAATTACCTGGGAGTCCTTGCATCAGAGCGGGTTTATGGGGTCAAGACCTCGCCCTATATCAAGAGCGAGCGCGGCGCACTGGTCACCGCTTGGACCTTGCTGATGTCCATGGACAGCGGTCAGCCCTTGCTGCTCTGCGATGCCGGCGCACTGACCACCGCGCGCACGGCTGCCACCACCGCCGTAGCGGTAGACGCATTGGCTGCACCGCAAGCCAAACGCCTCGCGGTGATCGGCAGCGGTCCTGTGGCACGCGCGCATGTCCGCTATGTAAAGGGCCTGCGTGACTGGCAGAGCATCCACCTCTACTCCCCGAGCCTCGCCCTGCAAAATGCAGCAGCACACGCCGAGTTGAGCAGCCTCGACCCGCGCCTGCGGTTAAGCGCAAGCCTTGAGGAGGCGATCGCAGACGCCGATGTGATCATGCTCTGCACTTCGTCAGCCAGCCCAGTGCTGGACCCAAGCACACTGAGCAAACCGGCGCTGATCACCTCGATCAGCACCAATGCCGTGCGCGCCCATGAGGTGCCACCGCAGGCGCTAGGGCAAATGGATGTGTACTGCGACTACCGCGCCACCACGCCAGGCTCTGCCGGTGAAATGCTCTTGGCCAGCAGCCAGCATGGCTGGAGCAACACCGCCATTCTCGGCGACTTGCCGGAACTGCTGAGCGGCACGGCACGTCTACCCGACTACCGGCGCTCGGTGTTCTTCCGCTCCATCGGCCTGGGCCTGGAAGATATCGCGCTGGCCAATGCGCTCTACCAGCTTCATCAGCAATCTCTCTAACACCGGCGCAGCACCTACTAGGAGCTCCTCATGCTCGAAGCAGACTTCATCATCATCGGCGCCGGTATTGCTGGAGCTTCCACCGGATTCTGGCTGTCTGCGCATGGTCGCGTGCTCGTCCTCGAACGTGAGTCGCTGCCCGGCTATCACGCCACCGGCCGCTCCGCCGCGCTCTATACCGTGGCATACGGCAGCCCACAGGTGCGCGCCCTGACCGCCGCCAGCCGCGCCTTCTTCGATGCGCCGCCGGCAGGCTTCAGCGAACACCCGCTCCTCAGCCCTCGCGGCGAGATGGTGGTGGACTTCAGCGGTGATCCTGCAGAGCTGCAGCGCCAATATCTAAGTGCTAAGCCCAGCGTTCCCGAGATGCAGTTGCTGAACGCCGACCAGGCCTGCGCCATCATGCCAGTCCTGCGCCGGGACAAGGTTCACGGCGCCATGCTCGACCCGAGCGCCGCCGATATCGACACCGATGCCCTGCATCAAGGCTACCTGCGCGGTATCCGTC
>JBOICE010000384.1:0-4151 GCA_050739815.1 Pseudomonas sp.
TTTAACCAGCGGAATCAGCAGTGCCGCGCGCTTGCTGGCGGCCTTGCGGGCATCGGCATCCGGGTGACCGTGCTCGAGGTCGAGTTGGCGCGCGGTATAGGCCGACAACATGCGGCAGCCTTCGACCAGGGTCTTCTGGGTCAGCAGCATGCGCCGCACGTCCGGGTGCACGATGATCGGGTCGGCGGCCTGTTCCGGCGCGGCGGGGCCGGTCAGGGCGCGCGACTGCAAACGCTCGCGGGCATAGCTCAAGGCGCCCTGAAACGAACGCTCGGCAATCCCCAAACCTTGCAGCCCGACCTGGAAGCGCGCGTCGTTCATCATGGTGAACATGCAGGCCAGCCCCTGATTGGCCGAACCGATCAGCCAGCCCGTCGCGCCATCGAAATTCATCACGCAGGTCGAGGCGCCTTTGATGCCCATCTTGTGCTCGAGGGCGCCACAGCTCAGGGCGTTTTTCGCGCCCGGCGTGCCATCGGCATTGGCGATGAACTTGGGTACCAGCAGCAGGCTGATGCCTTTGACCCCGGCCGGCGCATCCGGTAGGCGTGCCAGCACCAAGTGCACGATGTTCTCGGAGAGGTCCTGCTCACCGCCGCTGATAAAGATTTTGCTGCCGCTGACCGCGTAGCTGCCATCCTCCTGCGGTTCGGCGCGGGTGCGCAGCAGCGCCAGGTCGGTGCCGGCCTGCGCTTCGGTCAGGCACATGGTGCCGGTCCAGACGCCGCTGACCAGCTTCTCCAGGTAGGCGTTTTTCAGTTCCTCGCTGCCGTGTTGGTACAGCGCCAGCACCGCGCCTTCGGTCAGGCCGGAATACACGCGGAAGGCCAAACTGGCCGCCATCAGCATCTCGTGGAAACTGGCCGCGACCATCTGCGGGAAGCCTTGGCCACCGTACTCGGTCGGCCCGGTCATGCTCGCCCAGCCATTCTCGACGTACTGCCGGTACGCCTCGCGAAAGCCTTTCGGCGTCGTGACCCGGCCATTCTCCAAGGTTGCGCCCTCCTCATCGCTGTTGCGATTGAGTGGCGCGACGACTTCGCCGGTGTAGCGCGCCGCTTCTTCCAGCACGCCGTCGATCAACTCGCGGTCGAGACCACTGCCGAGCAGCTGGCAATGGGCGCTGACATCGAAGAGCTCGTGCAGCACGAAGCGCATATCGCGCAGGGGGGCTTGATAGCTCATAGCTGGCCTTCCTGCACAGCGGCGAAGCGTTTACCGCTGGCGGCGAGTCGTTCGATCAGTTTGGCCGGCTGCCAATGCTCGCCAAAACGTAGCTGCAAGGCGCGCAGGCTTTCGAGGATGGCGCTGGGACCCTGTCTGTCGGCCCAGCTGAGCGGCCCTGCCTGGTCAGCCGGAAAACCGTAGCCGTTGAGGTAGACCAGGTCGATGTCGTGGCTGTTGGCGGCGATCTTCTCTTCGAGAATCTTCGCGCCCTCATTCACCAGCGCCAACAGGCAGCGTTCGAGGATTTCCTCTGGACCGATCTCGCGGCGCTGGAAGCCCAGCTGTTCGGAGACCTGCAACACCAGCGCGTCCACTTCCGGATCGTGCTCGGCCTGGCGGCTGCCTTCGGCGTAGCGGTAATAGCCCAGGCGCGACTTCTGCCCGTAACGGCCGCGCTCGCAGAGCTGGTTGTCGATCTGCACCAGCGGATCGTCCTGGCCGACGCCGGACAGCTGGCGCGAACGCCAGCCGAGATCGAGGCCGACCACGTCGTACATGCGAAACGGCCCCATGGCGAAGCCGAAGCCCTGCAACGCGGCATCCACCTGATGCGGGTAGGCGCCTTCGAGCAGCATCAGCCGCGCTTCACGCACATAGGTGCCGAGCATGCGGTTGCCGATGAAACCATGACAGTTACCGGCCACCACACTGACCTTGCCCATGCGTTGGCCCAACTCCAGGGCGGCCTCCAGCACAGCGGGCGAGGTCTTGGCGCCACGCACGATTTCCAGCAGTTTCATGATGTGCGCCGGGCTGAAGAAGTGCAGGCCGAGCACCTGCTGCGGGCGCGCGGTCACCGCGGCGATGGCGTCGATATCCAGCGCCGAGGTGTTGCTGGCGAGGATCGCAGTGGCTTTCAGGGTGGCGTCCAGCGTGCGGAAAATCTGCTGCTTGAGTTCGAGGTTCTCGTACACCGCCTCGATCACCAGATCGACGTCTTTCAGCGCCGCATAGTCGGCCACCGGGCTGACGCAGGCACGCCGGGCGGCCGCCTGCTCTGCGCTGAGGCGGCCCTGGCGCACGCCGTGGGCGTAGGTGTCGGCGACCACCTTCAATGCCTGTTCCAGCATCTGCGGGTTGCTGTCCAGCCACAGCACCCGAATGCCGGCGTTGGCCAGGCTCATGACAATGCCGCGGCCCATGGTGCCGGCGCCGATCACGGCGGCTTGCTGAACGGTGAAAGCGGAGTGGCTCATCGGTATCCCTCGGGCTGGCGAAAAAAAGCGCGCAAAAAAATCGTCAATCACCTTAATCAAGCCGTTACTATTTTTGAAATTTAGTCTTGTGATATTTGGCATTCACTCAATGAATATCTCCAACTTCGACCTCAACCTGCTGCGCGTGCTCGATGCGCTGCTGCGCGACTGCAATGTCTCGCGCGCCGCCGAGCGCCTGGCGCTGAGCCAGCCGGCCGTCAGCAACGCGCTGAATCGCCTGCGGGTATTGCTCGATGACCCGCTGCTGGTGCGCGTCGGTCGCGTCATGCAACCGACCCCACGGGCGCTGGCGCTGGAGGCGCCGATCCGCGCGGCACTGCAACAGATCGAACAGAGCCTCGGCGCCGGCGAGCTGTTCGACCCGGCCAGCAGCCGTCAGCGCTTCAGCATCGCGGTCACCGACTACGTCGAGCTGATCTGCATGCCGCGCCTGCTCCAACAACTCAGCCAGCAGGCGCCGGGCATTCGTCTCGACATCCGCCACCTGAGCCCGCGCCTGCCCGCCGAGGCCCTGGATAAAGGTGAGCTGGATCTGGTGCTGGGGCGCTTCGAAGAGGTGCCCGCGCGCTTCGCCCGCCGCCACTGGATGAGCGAAACCCTGCAACTGGCGTTGCGCCAGGATCACCCGCAGCTGCACGGCAGCCTGGATCTCGACACCTTTCTGCACCTGCGCCACCTCTGGGTACACGGCGGGCAGACGCGCGGCATGGTCGACCAGTGGCTCGGCGAACACGGGCTCAGCCGCGAGATTCTCTACACCACGCCGAACTACCTGCAGGCCGCGCATATAGTCGCCAGCAGCGAACTGGCGGCCGTGCTGCCGAGCCAACTGGCTCGCCACTTTGCCGCGCTGTTGCCGCTGCAACTGTTCGACCTGCCCTTCCACCTCGGCCCCTTCCACCTGGAAATCGTCAGCCTGGCCCAGCGCCAACGCGATGCGGCGCTGCAATGGCTGATCGAGCAGATCATGGCGATCGGGCACGCGTGAGCGCGAACCCGTGGGCGGCGGCCATTCGTCGGTGATGGTGTCTTCGCCAGAACGAGGCTTGGCTGAGTGCGTACTTGCCCGCTCCTGAGCACTCAGTTGTCGGCTACCGGCCGACTAGGCGAAGCGCTGCGAATGCCACAGTCAGCGCGCCTGGCTGCGTGCCGCTTGGCTTCGGCGCCAGGCCGCCGGAGGTGAGCCAAACTCACGCCGAAAGGCCCGGCTGAACGCCGTATCGGTCTGATAACCGACACCCTCTGCGATGCGTGCCAGCGGGCGTTGCTGCGACAGAGCAGATTCGCGGCCAGCAGCATGCGCCATTGCATCGGCTACTGCATCGGCGAGGTGCCCGCCGTGCTGCCATGGTCGCTCTCCGCGTCGGCTAGATGCCTCCGATTTTGAGCGCGATAGTTGCGCGGCACGCAGCACAACTATGCTAACTGGGTGATTGCGCGCCCCTGTCATCCACGAAATGGAGGTTGCCATGCCGAAGTTCGGCATCGAGCGCGAGATTCCGGGCGCTGGAACGCTTTCGGAGCGAGATTTAAAAGCGGTCTCGCAAAAGTCCTGCAAGGTTCTCCGCGAGTTGGGGCCGCAGGTGCAGTGGCTTCACAGCTACGTCACGGGCGACAAGCTCTACTGCGTGTATATCGCCCCGAACGAGGAGCTGGTCAGGGAACACGCCAAGCAGGGCGGCTTCCCCGCCAACCGCATTTCTCGGG
>JBOICE010000385.1:0-9170 GCA_050739815.1 Pseudomonas sp.
CGGCGCTGCAGGCGAACGCCACGCCCTAGACATCATGGTCGCCAGTTCTTGACCAAATTCCGTCGCTTGTATGGCCGCATAACTTCGCTGCGCGAAGTGAGCATCCACCAAACCACGCAGTGCGTGCTGATCGTATAAATAAAGAGTGTCAAAAACACCCCAATACGTTACAACGTTTCCGCTGGTTGCCAAAACATTGACTCTTGTCGTTGTCCCTGCGGAATAAAAAACAAAGAGTGTCAAATTTTCGGCACTGGCCACAACAGAGCCCACTTTTGATGCGGATTATCCCCAAATCACCATGTCAGCTTCACATCCGCTTCATTTAGGAAATCTGGCATCACCAGCTCATCATCTCCGGCTCGTGCCATTTTCCTTGCGGCTTCTGCCCACCCTGCACGAACTGGCTTGGCGGCCCTGCGCAACACGATGGCACCACCTTCAACCGTTATCACAGCCTCATCCTCAAGACCGATCTGGCTCAGGAGTGGCTTAGGGATGACAACACCCCGAGAGTTTCCAATTTTCCGAATGCGTACTTGCATGGTTCTCGATGCTATAGCAATGTGAGGAATTTGATTTCTGTGAGCCGAGAAAGCTCGCCGCGAGGTGGCTCATTCGTTACTCGGCATTTCTAGGACTAAAAGTCCTCGGAAAATACACCGCCGCATCCCTATCCTTGAGGCGGTACCCCATTGCCGGCCGAGGTGAGCCAACGTCCAGAAACCCGTTTTCTTCCAGAAAATCAGCCGCCAAGGCACGAGTCCGAAAACCACTCTTGTCGATGGACCGCCCAAGCACTACTTCATAGACCTTCTGCAACTGCGGCAGCGTGAACGGTTCGGGAAGGAGGAACGCAGGCAAAGAGGTGTACTCCACCTTGCTTCGCAGTCGCTCCAGCGCGGCATGCAAGATGTCTGCATGATCAAACGCCAGCCGCTTGCGGGGTGATAGCTCATCTACCGCATGCCACTTGGCTGGCGGTTTGTCTGCGCCTTGCTCGAGTTGTACCGAATTGGCCGGCAGCAAGGCAAAGTAGGCGTGCGTCGCCGACCAGCCGCGCGGGTCCCTGGTTTTGCTCCCCCAGCTGCCCAGTTGTTCCAGATAAGGACTTTTCACACCCGTCTTGTCGAGCAGCTTGCGCCTGGCGCAGTCCTTCAGCGAGTCATCTTGTTTCACATCCACAAAGCCGCCAGGCAAGGCCCAGGCATTCGGGAAGGGCTCTGCCGGATCATCCGGGCGCTTGACCAGTAAGACCTGCAATTGATCGTCCAGCACGGTGAAGATCACCACATCGACCGTGGTCAGCGGTCTCTCGAAACTCAGATTGCTCGTTTTGCCAGTCATTTTTGTGTTCCCGTTTGACAAACTTGAATTAAGTTGTATTATGCAACTTATTAAAGGTTGTTCAATACAACCTAAACAGTTCGATAACCCCACGGAGAAACCACCATGCTCGGCATCCGATTCATCAAGTCCCAACCCACGGTTCACCTGATCCAGTTCAAGAGAGGGAAAGTGGTCCGCGAAGGTGCCGGCCAGTCCTTTTACTACTATGCGCCTACCTCCACCGTGGTAGCGGTACCGGTGGCAAGCGCCCACCACCCCTTCATGCTGACCCTGGTGACCTCCGACTTCCAGAATGTCACGGTGCAGGGTCAGGTGACCTACCAGGTCAAGAATCCCCAACTGACCGCCCGGCTGATGGACTTCTCCCTCAAACCTACCGGTCAAGGCTACGCCTCCGACGATCCCCAGAAACTGGGTGACCGGGTGGGCATGCAGGTCCAGGTCATCATCCAGCAAAAGGTCCAGGCCTTGGCGCTCAAGGAAGCCCTGCTGTCCTCGGCCGAAATCGCCCGGCACGCAGAAGCCTGCCTTGGCGCCCAGCCCGAGATCGCGGCCCTGGGTTTGCAGGTGCTTGGTGTCTCCATCCTGGCCATCAAGCCCACGCCGGATATCGCCCGCGCCCTGGAAGCCGAATCCCGGGAAGCCAACCTGAAAGCCGCGGACGACGCGATTTATCTGCGCCGCATGGCCGCCGTGCA
The DNA here is from genome assembly GCA_050739815.1 of Pseudomonas sp. Lineage (GTDB taxonomy): Bacteria > Pseudomonadota > Gammaproteobacteria > Pseudomonadales > Pseudomonadaceae > Aquipseudomonas. The sequence continues at coordinate 2,049 of JBOICE010000385.1, forward strand.
GAACGAGCGCTCGATCCGGGAGAACGAACTGGAAACGGAAGTTGCCGTGGAAGACAAGCGCAGCCAGATCGAGGACGCCAAGATGGCCGCCAAGGCATCGGTCATGCGCAAGGAAAATGCCCTGCGCACGGAGCAGATGGATGCGGATGTCTCCTTGGAAGAAAAGCGCAAGCTCTACGTCAACGGTCAGGCCGCCAACTCGCGCACCCTGGCCGAAGCGGAAGCCGCCCGGCTGGACGCCATCATGAAAACCTTCCAGGCGGTCGATCCCCGCACCATCCAGGCCCTGGCATCGGCCGGCATGGATCCTGCCCAGTTGATTGCCCAGGCTTTCGGCGGCATCGCGGACAAGGCCGAGAAAATTGGCCAGCTGAACATGTCGCCGGAGCTGCTCAATTCGCTGCTGGCCGGTGCTGGCGACCACTCCCGCTCTGGGCAGGTAGCACCCGCCCGGAAGTAAGGAGCGAACATGTCTGCAGCCGAGAACCGCAAGATCGTCCTGGTGACCCGCCAGACCCGGCTGGAAGAGCTGGTGGCCCGCTACCAGACCTTGGGGCAGGCCAAGTTCTACCTGGAGCACCTGGGCGCGGACTTTACCGACTACCTGCGGGAAAACGAGGCCTACGCATCCAGCCTGCGGGTGGTGGTGGAGGCGCTGCAGGCCTGGGGCCGCTACCAGATCATCGACCGGGCCCACCTGACCAACTACATCTTTGCGGCGGATGACATCGTGGTGACGCTGGGTCAGGATGGGATGGTGGCCAATACCCTGAAATACCTCAATGGCCAGCCGCTGGTCGGGGTGAACCCGGAACCCAAACGCTGGGACGGCGTGCTGCTGCCGTTTGAGCCAAAGCAGCTGGCCTCAGTGCTTCCTGGTGTTGCCAGGAACAGCCGGTCGACCTCCTTGGTGACGATGGCGGAGGCGACCCTCTCGGATGGACAGGTGCTGCGAGGCGTCAACGATCTGTTCATCGGCCCGAGGAGCCATACCTCTGCGCTGTATGAGATCGAGTTTCAGGGCGTCAGGGAAGCACAGTCGTCCTCGGGCCTCATCGTGTCGACCGGACTGGGTTCAACCGCCTGGCTCAAAAGCATCGTCACCGGCTCAATCGGTATTGCGAAGGCCGTGGGACACGGGCAAGGGGATGGCTACGAACCCATGCCCCGCGATACGGATCATCTGATCTTTGCGGTGCGGGAGCCGTTTGGCAGCCGGGCTTCGCAGACCTCGCTGCTTTATGGAGAAATCAAGGCGGCAGAAGTGCTGACGCTGCGTTCGCGCATGCCGGACAACGGGGTGATCTTCTCCGACGGGATGGAGTCGGACTTCCTGAGATTTACGGCTGGCATGGAGGCCAAAATCGGTGTCTGTGCGACCAAGGGCATTTTGGTGGGATAGTACTGAGAGACTCAACAGCTTGTACTCATGCCAATATCAACGGAGGGCAGCATGAAAACAAACATCCCGCTTCTGATCATCGACCCGCAAAACGACTTTTGCGACCTGCCTGCCGAATGGCTGTCTTCCGAGCGAGCGTGCCGATCGATCTCATTGGATGGTGATGGAATTGGATTTGAACCATGAGCGCAAGATCAAACAAGAAGCGTGTGTCCCGGCTGTTCTACAGTCGATTCCACGGCCTCTTTAGATGGATGTCCGCAGGGGAGCAGGCTTGGGAATATGCTGCACCCGTGGGGCGGGAATTTGGCAGTCCTGACTATGACCGCCTGACGCGACAGGACCTTGAGAACCAAACGGGTGTATTCGATCCGGCGTACAAGAAAAAGAAAGGCAGGTCTGTACTGAAACTCGCCGGAATGTTCAAGTCAGAAAAGCATGTGGAAATTGAGGACATGAGAATTAAGCCCGGTGACAATTATCGAGATCAAACGCTTGAACGCTAAGGCAAACTCTCAGCCTGCGCAAACAAACTGCTGGGCGAGTTGTTGGCGCCAGTCGAAAGTTGACCAAGTGGGGAATTGCTGACCACTAAAAAGGATGTTTCTGGTGTTGACTATTACGATCGGAAGAATCATTGCGATCTGAGAGACTGCTCCTTGAAATGACGAACTGGCGCTTCCGGCCATCAGCGGCTGTAGGTGACCGGCAGCTTTGCGGTGCGCTGGGTTGCATATTGAGCCTGGTGCCGGGGCTGCCCAGGCTCAGGTAATGAAACCAACTTGCTGGCGTAACCCGTTGACTGTTACGTGGACTTGCGCGTGCGGCGGTCTTCGTCGACACTCAAGGCGCGACGTGCGCTGGCTACCGTAGCACGAAATGACGTCACTGCCCTCACGTGGCCTTCGATCGGATCGCAGCGTTCGCCGACGGCCTTACGCCGGCACGCACGGTGGCCCATCTCGCTCACACGGTGCTCCTCTCGATCGCAGAAGTCGATTCCCTTCGTGTTTTCTACAGACGCTACATTTACTGAACGGCGAGCAGCGAGATTGACTGCTCTCAAATTGCAACGTGGAGGAGGTTATTTATGAGGGTCAGCGGTGTCGCCATTCGAAATTTCCGGCGGTTGGAGAATGTTCAGATCGACATTGAAGAACGCGAGTCAATCTTTGTTGGCCCCAATAACAGCGGCAAGACGTCAGCCACCGCAATCTTTCGCTGCTTTCTCGGGGGGCGAGATTTCAAGATTCACGACTTCTCAGTGGCGCGAATGGCCGATTTCGACGCCTTTGTCGCCATCGGAGATGCAGAGCGGCTTCCCAAGATTAGCCTCGATTTGTGGTTCACCATCGATCCTGAAAGCATCGCGTTCGGTACGGTGTTCACGCTGCTGCCCAAGCTTTCGGACTTCACGCGCGTCGGTATCCGACTGTCCTATGAGATCGAGGACGCAAAGAAGTTGCGCGAGCATTATGACGCCGCCTATCCCGCGCAGGAAGATGGGACGCGTGCAAAGGCGCTGTCGCAATATCTGGCGATCGACGGAAATCTTGGGCGCCATTGCACGGTTCGCTATTTCTCGCTCGACGAGAAATCACAGGACGGCACCCCACCGGAGATAGTGACTAACGAGCTTGAGCCTGACGAAGGCAAGCGGCTCCTGAAGCATCTCATACGGGTCGAATTCGTTGACGCGCAGCGCAACATCAACGACGACGACAGCAGCCGCAGCAACCGGCTTTCGTCGGCCTTCGCCGCCTTTTACCGGAAGAATCTTGAGCAGGTTGGCCACGCCGCCGATGCGCACAGTGTGATCGATGAAAACAACCGACAGCTAACCGATCATTACGCCAAGCAGTTCGACCCGCTGATCAAGCTCATCAAGCATCTTGGCGTTCCGTCGATCAACGATCGAGAGCTGCGCATCATCTCGTCGCTCAGTCCTGAAACTGCGTTGCGCGGCAGCACCGAGCTGCTCTACGTTGATCCCAGCCGGCAGCATGAACTGCCAGAACTCTACAATGGTCTCGGCTTTAAGAATCTCATTTACATGGCCATTCAGGCCCGACATTTTCATTCTCAGTGGGTGATGACCGCCGAGAACAGGCCGCTATGCCTGATGATCTTCATCGAGGAGCCCGAGGTCCATCTCCATGCTCAGGTACAGCAGACCTTTATCTCGAACATATGGGAGGTGATCAACCAGTCCGCCGAGGCGGCCGGCACACCTGACCTCGTGCCGCAACTCGTCGTCACCACCCATTCCTCCCACATCATGGAGGCCGTGGATTTCGAGAAAGTCCGCTATTTCCAGCGCTGCCATATCGAGGGCGAGACGGCCGCGTCCGGCATCCGCAATGCATCTGCGGTTCGCAGCCTTCGGGCTTTCCAGCCGGATGTTGAGACGATCGACGGCAAGCTAGTGTCGCCCTCGGAATCGCTGGCCTTCCTCAAACGCTATCTACGTCTGACGCACTGCGATCTGTTCTTCGCCGATGCGACCATTCTCGTTGAAGGTGCCGTCGAAAAGCTCCTCATGCCGGCGATGATAGAGAACGCCGCAAAGCGGCTGCGAACCACATACCTCACAATCTTGGAGGTCGGCGGCGCTTATGCCCACCGTTTCGAGGGGCTGCTCAGTTTCCTTCACATTCCCTATCTTGTTATCACGGATCTCGATTCCGTGGTGCCCACCGGCTACCCAAGTTCCTGCCGGGCGGACGTCGTGGGCGCGCGAACATCCAATGCCTCTCTCAAGAAGCTGTGCGGGTGGACGACTGTCGCCGATCTGATTGCGCTAGCCCCGGCGGACAAACAGCACGCTGCGAAGGACCGCTGCATCGCTTTCCAAACAGATATTCTGGTGACCGATGGCACTGCCCAGGCGACGCTCCGCCCCCGGACCCTGGAGGAAGCTATTGTCTACGAGAATTTCGGACTGCTAAGGGCAGGCACGCTGTCGATCGGCATCGCCATCCCCGAGCTTCTCGACGACGCTTATCAAGATGTCTACGACCGGATTAGGTCGGACAGTTTCAAAAAGACCGACTTCGCCATGGATATCTTGGCCTGCGACGAGGAATGGATTGTCCCTGGCTACATTGCCGAGGGGTTGCATTGGCTCGAGGCGCGCCTGTGCGCACCTCTCACTTCGGCAACGGCGACAGCAGTCGCTGTTGCGGCGGGGGCATAGCATGGGCGCCAGGGTTGAAAGCGAAGCGGATGCTTTGGTCCACAAATGCTTAGATGACCGTCGTAGCTTCGCGATGATTGCCGGCGCGGGTTCGGGCAAGACAAGCTCGCTGGTCGATGCTCTCAGCCGAATCCGGGATCGCGAGGGAGTCGCCCTTAGGAGGCATGGTCAGCGTATCGCCTGTATTACATTCACCAACCGAGCAGTCGAGGTGATCAAAGCACGGCTGGGGTTCGACGACCTCTACTTGGTCTCGACGCTTCACGGCTTTCTGTGGGGGCAGATCAGCCGCTTCAACGACGATGTTCGGGAGGCGCTACGCGAGAGCCGCATCCCGACCCTTATCGAAAAGGCCAAGGAAGACGATAACGGCGGCAAAAGCAAAAAAGCTCAGAAGGCCCGCGCCAAGATCGAGCGGTTGACGGCAGCCCATGCCGCTCTCGATTCGGTCGACTTCTTTGAGTATGCCGACACCAGCTTCAGCGATTACGGCAAGGGCCAGATCGGCCATGATGACATTATCGAGATCGCAACCTATCTGTTTGCAAAGAATGCCACCTTCAGGCGAATCACTGGCCTACGTTTCCCTTATATTTTCGTCGACGAGGCGCAGGACACATTCGAGGGCATCGTTGCCGGGCTCAATCTCGTTTGTGCCGGCACGGGTCTACCGATGATCGGCTATTTTGGTGACCCGTGGCAGCAGATCTATGACTGGAGCGCCGGGGCCTTCGCGCCACCTGAGGGGGGCGAGGTCATTGCGAAAACCGAAAATTTCCGCTGTTCGAAGAGTGTCATCCGGCTTCTTAACGCCTATCGCAGTGACGTCGAGCAATATGCTGCAGGCGACAACAAGGAATGTGAAGGCAGTGTCGAATTTCGACTGGTCAAGGCGGAAGAGCCAACCGAGCCGCGCAAGCGCTATTCAGAGGATCAGGTTGATCGCGCGCTGGCACGGATGGACGCGGTGGTCGCAGACTGGGGCTGGACCGGACGCGAAGAAGTTGTGAAGCTCTTCCTTGCCCGTCAAATGATTGCGCGGCGGCTGGGCTTTGCCGATCTCAACCGTCTCTTCACTGGCGACTATGCCTCGTCGCGCGCGCAAGATGCCTTCGAGGCTGGAGAGCATTTTCTTCTCAAGCCTCTTCTGTCGACTATTTACCCTCTGATCACCGCACAGGAACAGGGCGACGGTCGCAAGATCATCAATTTGCTGCGGCGTGACAGTCCGGCCTTCGCGGTCCACGGATTGAACGCCGAAAAGTCGCTGAAGTTGATGATCGAGACCTCGAACGCGCTGGTTAGCCAGCTGCAGGCTTTGTGGGGCACCGAGACGATCGGCGCCATCCTGCGCTTTTGTATCGACAGGCAGATTATCCTGCCTTCGGAGAGGCTGTGCGAGCATCTTGGTCGCGCCCCTCGGGTTGAGGCGTTCGACGAGGATCTTCACGGCCTCGACAAGGGCGATTGGCTCGCAGACTCGCTGTTCCAAATGACGTCCGGGCCAGTCGCCCGCTACGCCGGCTACATCGCCAACAACACGGCCTATAGCACGCAGCACGGCGTGAAGGGCGAGGAATATGAAAAGGTTATGGTCGTCTATGACGATGTCGAGGCGGCGTGGAACCAATACAGCTTTAACAAGGTCCTGACTCCGCTCACGGCCGGAGAGCCCACCGAACGGCAGCGTTCCCTGACTCAGAAACTCGCCTATGTCTCGTTCTCGCGCGCGACGGAGGATCTGCGTGTCCTAATGTTTACCACCGACCCCGAAGGGGCACGAGCGGAGCTCATCAACAGCAAGCTGCTAGAGCCTGATCAAATCCGCGTCGTGACGTAAGGCTCTCGGCCCTTGCCTCGTTATCTCGAAAATGATGATGCTAGTGCCGGGCGGGCCGGCGCCTCTCTGCCGGTGTATTTGAATAGCGAGGAAGGTGTGCTGCAAACTGCTCAACCCCCAGGCGCTGCGTGATGGGCAACCGGCGAATTAGGGCTTGTTAACACTAATCGATTTGACGAATCCAACGGTTGACACTGCTCGTCATAGAAGTCACAGCCGACCAATTCGCGCTCATCGAGCACTGCTTTCCAAAGAGCAAATTCGACGCGAGTGGAGCACATAAGAAGGGCGCAAAGACAGGCTAATGACTGGTTTTCGACGTCGATTCGGGCCACGCGGATGTTGCTCATGGGTAAGCGGCCAGCGAACACACCCTTGACACGCAGACGGACGCGACGGAGTAGAACTCAGATGATGACGAGTGCTGGCGTCCAGCGATGCGGCAGCAATTCGCCGATACGGCTGGCCGGCTGAGTTGGTAGCCTTGCCAGCACGTTCTTCAGATAGGCGTATGGGTCATGCCCGTTGAGTTTGGCCGACTGGATCAGGCTCATGACCGCAGCCGCGCGCTGGCCGGCTCTGAGCGAGCCCGCAAATAGCCAGTTGGAACGGCCAATGGCAATCGGCCGGATCTGGTTCTCGATCCAGTTGTTGTCGATGGGCAATTGCCCGTCATCCAGGTAA
>JBOICE010000386.1:0-15249 GCA_050739815.1 Pseudomonas sp.
AAGGCCTCCTGATCGAGCGCTCGCAGAGCCTCAATATTGGCTTCAAGCCATACCAGAAAAGGTTCATCGCAGATCAGGCCGTACTTGATCACCTCAGCCAGGCCGGCCGACAACTCTCGCGCCGGCAGTGTCGCAAGCGTCGAGGTGTCGATCAGCACCGCTTTCGGCTGATAGAACGCCCCCACCATATTCTTGCCCAGCGGATGATTGATCCCGGTCTTACCACCCACCGAAGAGTCTACCTGCGAGAGCAAAGTAGTCGGCACCTGAATGAAGTCGACACCACGCTGGTAACAGGCCGCGGCAAAACCCGCCATATCGCCGATCACACCGCCCCCCAGGGCAATCACTGTGGTGCTGCGCTCATGCCGAGCCGCCAACAAACCATCAAAAATAGCCTGTAGCGTTTCCCACCCCTTGAAGGCCTCGCCATCCGGCAAGATCACTGTAGCGACCTCGAAGCCAGCCAGCGCTCGAGTTAGAGCATCCAAGTAAAGTGGAGCCACGGTTTCATTTGTGACGATAGCCACTTGCCGCCCAGCAATATGTCGCGCGAACAGCTCGGCCCGGGCAAGCAAATTTGCCCCGATGTAGATGGGATAGCTGCGTTCGCCAAGCTCAACTTGAAGAGTGTGCATGAGGCCCCCGCGTTAAAAGGGCACTAGGATAGCGCAATTCCGCTTAGGCTTTAACGTGGAGGCAGCGCTTCGAGACGCTCGAGAATTTCCTGCACCACCATCCGCGGTGGACGCTCGTCAGTTTCAATCACCACATCCGCGATTTCGCGGTAAAGCGGATCACGAACCCGCATTAAATCGCCCAGCACTTTGGCGGGGTCAGCCGTGCGCAATAGAGGGCGATTTCGATCGCGTGAGGTGCGATCCAACTGTTGCTCAACGGAAGTATGCAGATAAACAACCCGCCCTCCAGCACGAAGCGCGGAGCGGTTTTCTGGCCGCATGACGGCACCGCCACCAGTAGCCAAGACCACACCATCCAACTCACAGAGCTCTGCAATTACCGCTTGCTCGCGCTCACGGAAACCAAGCTCACCCTCAACATCAAAAATCCAAGGGATATTAGCGCCAGTACGCTGCTCAATTTCCTTATCGGAGTCCTTGAACGGCAGTCTCAGCTCTTTAGCAAGCAACCGCCCGATGGTGCTCTTACCGGCACCCATCGGGCCTACGAGTATCAAATTTCGCACTAAATTAACGGCTCACTGCAATAGCCTGATTGTTCATTATACGAGGCGTTAAAAATACTAGCAGCTCAGATTTCTTGTCCTGCACGACATCACGGCGAAACAAACGACCGAGGAACGGCAAGTCACCTAAGAAAGGAACTTTATCAACAGCCTTCGTTTGAGTATTAGAGAACACACCACCAATCACGATGGTTTCCCCATCACTTACCAAGACCTTGGCGTTAACTTCGTTCTTCTTGATCGGAGGCACGCCATTCAAAGCATTTGCAAAGTCAGGCTCATCCTTCGTCACCTTGACCTCCATGATAATCCGATTATCAGGGGTGATTTGCGGAGTCACTTCTAGAGACAGCGAAGCCTCTTTAAAGGAAGTACTGGTTGCACCACTGGAACTGGCCTCCTGATAAGGAATTTCAGACCCCTTGAGGATTTTCGCCGTTTCCTTGTCCGAGGTCACGACCTTAGGCTGGGAAACGATCTCGCCATTGCCGGTTTTTTCCATGGCCGAAAGCTCGAGATCCAGAACAGTGTTATCCGTGATAAAAGCAATACCAATAGAAGATGTTGGATTAGCAGCTCCCAGATCCACAAAAGACCCGAGCGCTCCTGCCGGCGTACCAGCTTGACGATCACCACCACCACCACCACCCACGACAAAATTATTATCGCCGACACTTACACCACGCCAATTCACGCCCAGCGCTTTGTCATAGTCGACATACGCCTCGACTATCCGCGCCTCGATCATCACCTGACGCACGGGAATGTCCAGCTGCGCAACTATGCGACGCAACTCATCGAGCTTGACCTGAGTCTGATAGGCAATGATGCTGTTGGTTCGATCGTCCACCGTAATGGAACCGCGCTCATCCGCACCCGCAGCCGTATTATCATCACCGCTGGTTACCGACTGGAACAACTTGGCAATATCAGCGGCCTTCGCATAGTTAACCTGAATCAATTCTCGACCCAGAGGAGCAAGCTCAGCAATTTGCTTCTGCGACTCCAACTCCTGACGCTCGCGGGCAGCAATTTCATCTGCCGGTGCAACCAGCAACACATTGCCAACTTTGCGCTTATCGAGACCTTTGGTTTTCAACACCAAATCCAGCGCTTGATCCCACGGCACATTCTGCAAGCGCAACGTGATATTGCCTTGCACGGTATCGCTCGCCACCAAGTTCAGGTCCGTGAAATCGGCAATCAACTGCAAGACCGAACGAACATCAATATCCTGGAAGTTTAAGGAAAGCTTCTCGCCGCTATAGGCAAAACGCTCAGTCTTACGTTTCTCAACATCCGCTTGACTTAGTGGCTTGACACTGACTGTTAACTTGTTATCCGTCTGATACGCCAGATAGTCATAAAACCCTGTTGGCTCAACAGTGATAGTCGCCTTACCCCCCTCCTCAACAGCACTGACGAACTGAACTGGAGTCGCGAAATCTTTAACATCCAAACGCACGCGCAGAGATTCTGGCAGCTGTGTTTTTGCAAAGCTCAGGCGAATCTTTCCGCCTTGCTCTTGAATATCTGGACTTACAGAAGGATCCGACAGCTGGATAACGACATTACCTTCGCCCTGCTCGCCGCGCTGAAAGTCGATATTGCTAATTGATTTACCAACAGGCGCGTAAGTTTTCTTCGGAGTAACCTGAGCCTGCATATTTACAGGAGCGGCAACGGGGGCAGCAGCTGCAACATTGCTTGCACCTTCACCTACTACCACGTACAGATTATTGCCTTCAGCACGAGTGCTATAGGGTGCCAAGGTCGAAAGATTAATAATCAGTCGCGTGCGGTCCTTGGCCTCAACCACCGTGACACTGCGAGCATTCCCGACGCCCAGTTCTCGATTCTTTGAACCCAGCTGGCTGATTACACCCGGTAGATCAAGAGCAATACGTGCGGGCTGCTCGATTGTGTAGCCACGCGGCGCCATCACTGGCTCGTCGAACGCCAGCTTTAGCTCCACCCGATCGCCAGGCAAAGCAGCGACATCAAGAGTTTGCAAACTGGCCGCCAGCAGGGCCGGTGACACTACAACAGCTAGCAGGGACATGCAGAGGCGCGAAAGAGAGCTATTCATTCTCAGGTTCCGTTGTACAGACCGGTAATTATTTTTCATATTTCACCTCGCCCTTAAGAGCGCTCCTTGAGAGAGAGGCTTCGCGGCCGCTCCAGCCAGCCACCTTCACCATCAGGAACAATTTCGATCACATCGATTTTCGCTTCGTCAACTGCCAAGATGCGACCATTGTTGCGCCCCAGGTAATCACCCACTTTTACCCTGTGTACACCACCAGCCCCATTAACCAGAGCGAACATTCCGCTATCGTTAGAAAGCGTTCCTACCATCTCAAAGACTTCAATATTGAAGCCTTCCAGAAATTGCTTGACCCGAGTCTCATCAGGTTTGATCTCTTTAGACCCTTTCGGCCGGCTAACCAGATCAATTTTTACTGGGGGCTGGAACGGACTTCGCAAAGCGGCTGCACTGTAAGTAAACGCCTCATACGGCTGAAATTTCGGCGAAGGCTCAATAGCCCCCTTAGGCCGAGCACGAACCTCATCCATATAAGCTTGAAGATCATTGAAATCGCCACCTGAACCACAGCCAGTCAAGCTAGCAAGCAACAGACCGCACACCATCAGACGGGAGCTCTTCATTTTTGCAGCCCCTTATCGTTATAGCGGTATGTTTTGGCGAGAATACTCATACGCAGCTTCGAGGTGCTATCTGCACTAAGTGGTTTAATCTCGAAATCATGCAGAGTCACGATTCTAGGCAAGCTCGCTACACCACTGACAAAGGTCGCCAAATCGTGATAAGCACCAACAACCGAAATTTGTATCGGAAGTTCGATATAAAACTGCTGGACGACTTCCGGCAACAATTTTATTTCCTCGAACTCCAATCCACTACCAAGACCTGTACGAGTTATATCCTCCAACAAACCAGGCACTTCGGTGTCACTCGGCAACTGTCGCAAAAGAGCCCCGAAAGAGACTTCCATCTCTTTCATCTGCTCTTTATAAGCCTCTAAATTGGCGGCCTGAAAGGCCTTCGTAGAAAACTGCTGCTTGAGGGTTTCTTCCTCAGCACGCTGCTGATCCAACTGCGCCTGCAGATCCTTAAGGTGAAAGTTATACCCCAGCGCTAAAACCGCAACCAGCAATAAAAAGCACGCTATAACTTTGACAGCGGCCGGCCAAGAGCCCAGGTTATTAACGTCAAGATCCCCAAGATCAATTTTTCGCAGATTCTCGAGTGAGTCAGCCAGGCTCATTTCTTGGCTCCTTCTACTTCAACCGACGGCTGTGTTTGCTGCACTGTCAGCTGGAAGACATTTGCCTGATCCAGCGCCCCCGCAGTAATCGCCTTAACCGCAGTCAGGTTAGGCGCATCCAGCCACTGCGAAGCATCCAAATTACGCATTAAGTTTGAGACCCGATTATTTGACTCAGCAGCCCCTTCAATCGCGACGCTCTTACCTTTCATATTCAGAGCACTGAAGTAGACGCCATCCGGTAATGTCCGCGCCAACTGGTCGAATACTCGCCCAATAATTGGGCGATTACCTTGAAGGTCCTGAATAATCTTCATACGCTCTAAAAGCTGTTGGCGACGAGTCTTAAGCTCGCTAATTTCTTTAATTCGCGCATCTAGCACTGCAATTTCTTTACGCACATAGTCATTACGAGCGTTTTGTTGCTCAATGGCGCCATTCAGGTACTGATCACCGAGAAAAACTGCGCCCCCAGCAACGATTAATACGCCGGCCAAAGCGACCAGAAAGCGTTGCTTGCGCTCCTCGCGCAACTGCTCCCGCCAGGGAAGTAGGTTAATGCGCGCCATCAGTCGAAACTCCTCATCGCCAGACCACAGGCAATCATCAGCGCCGGAGCATCACTTGCCAGAGCCCCCGCATTGACCTTGCCACTAAGCGCCATATCAGCGAATGGGTTTGCCACCAAGGTCTGCGTGCCGATTTTTTGCTGGATCAGTCGATCCAAATCGGGAATCGAGGCCGTCCCACCCGCCAACAGGATGTAATCGACATCATTGAACTGACCAGCAGCGAAGAAAAACTGCAGCGAACGGGAAACCTGCTGCACCACCGCTTCTTTGAACGGTTGCAACACTTCACTGTCGTAGTCATCTGGAAGACCGCCTTGCTTCTTGGCAAGACCAGCCTCCTCCACGGACAACCCATAACGACGCTGAATCTCCTCAGTCAGCTGCTTGCCACCAAAAAGCTGCTCGCGGGTATAAATGGTACGACCGTTGTGCAACACACTCAGCGTGGTCATGGTCGCACCAATGTCTACGATCGCGACGGTCAGCTCGTCATGCTCAGTTCCCAATTGAGAAGCCAGCAAGCCAAAAGCTCGCTCGAGAGCATAAGCCTCGACATCGACGACTTTCGCCGTCATGCCAGACAGCGCAAGTGCCGCCTCACGAACCTCAACGTTTTCTTTACGGCATGCTGCGAGCAGCACATCAACCCGCTCAGAATTGCGTGCAGAGGGTCCCTGTACCTCGAAGTCGATCGCGACCTCTTCGAGCGGATAAGGAATGTATTGATCGGCCTCGATCTTTAGCTGGTTCTCCAGCTCATCGTCTGAGAGACCCGACTCCATTTCGATGGTTTTGGTAATGACGGCCGAACCGGCTACCGCTACCGCCACTGTTTTCACCCCAGTCTTGGCCTTGGCCAAGACTCGCGACAAAGCCTGACCCACGCCTTCCAGCTCAGCGATGTTTTTCTCGACAACAGCATTAGGGGGGAGTGGCTCGACAGCGTAGGCCTCTACTTTGTAGCGGCTTCCTGAGCGACTCAATTCGAGGAGCTTGACTGAGGTCGAACTGATATCGATCCCCAGAAGCGTGTTCGCTTTCTTATTGAAGAGCCCTAGCACGACCGATTTCCTATTGGCATCCGCGACTTACGGACTATTTATGTTTTTTCACATTAAATAACAGTCTTGACATAAGCGCAAATGGCTACCCGGGAAAAAAAACGCTTATAATGTGAACAGTTTTCCCCTTTTAACATCGCCCTACGCTTAACTCTTTCTTTTATCTGGAAATCCAAAAATCTTGATGCGTCTGCTGAAGTTTTTCTGGTGGTGCGGCGTTGCCGTTTTTTGTGGACTGTTGCTCAGTCTCAGCGGCGCTTTTCTCTACCTTAGCCCCGCTCTACCCTCCGTCGAATCGCTCCGCAGCATTCAACTGCAGATCCCCCTCCGGGTCTATAGCAGCGACGCCAAGCTGATTGCCGAATTTGGCGAGATGCGCCGCTCCCCCATTCGCTTCGCCGACATCCCTCCCGACTTCATCAAAGCACTGCTATCCGCCGAAGATGACAACTTCGCCAATCATTATGGCGTCGACCTTACCAGCCTGATGCGCGCTGCCACGCAATTATTAAAAAGCGGACAGATTCAGTCAGGCGGCAGCACCATTACCATGCAGGTGGCGAAAAATTTCTTCCTCACCAGCGAGCGCAGTTTTTCGCGCAAAATCAATGAAATCCTGCTTGCGTTACAAATTGAGCGTGAGCTCAGCAAAGATGAAATCCTCGAGCTCTACGTCAACAAGATCTACCTGGGCAACCGCGCTTATGGCATTGAAGCCGCCGCCCAGGTTTATTACGGCAAATCCATGCGCGATCTCAGCCTGGCGCAGATGGCGATGATCGCCGGATTACCCAAAGCCCCATCGCGCTTCAACCCCTTAGTGAATCCCCAACGCAGTCAAGAGCGCCGCGACTGGATTCTTGGCCGCATGTTCAAACTCGGCAAGATTGACGAGGCACGCTATCAGGCCGCCATCCATGAGCCGATCAATGCCAGTTACCACGTCCCCACGCCCGAGCTCGCAGCCCCATACATAGCAGAAATGGCACGCGCCGAAATGGTCGGGCGCTATGGTAGCGATGCCTATACCGAAGGTTTCCACGTCACCACCACTGTCCCCAGCAAATTGCAGGAGGCGGCCAACAACGCCGTACGCACCGGCCTGATCAGCTACGACCAACGCCATGGCTATCGTGGACCAGAGACCCGGCTCCCAGGCATGACCCGCGAGGCCTGGCAACTGGAGCTAGCCAAACAGAAAACCCTGAATGGCCTCGAGCCCGCCATCGTCAGCCAGGTAGAAAAGAGCGGAATTTTAGTACTGACCCGCAGCGGCCAGGAAGAAGCGGTAAGTTGGGAGAGCATGAAATGGGCGCGGCCATTCCTCAACACCAACAGCCTCGGCCCTCGTCCGCAGAAGCCGGAAGATGTCGCACAAGTTGGCGACCTGATCCGCGTCCTACGCCAAGAGGATGGCGGCCTGCTCTTTAGCCAATTACCTGCCGCGCAAAGCGCTCTGGTATCTCTCGACCCACAGAACGGCGCTATCCGCGCGCTGGTAGGCGGCTTCTCCTTCGATCAGAGCAACTACAACCGTGCCCTTCAAGCCAAGCGCCAACCCGGCTCAAGCTTCAAACCCTTCATTTATAGCGCCGCGCTGGACAAGGGCTACACCGCGGCAACCCTGGTAAACGATGCGCCCATCGTTTTTTTCGACGAGTACTTGGATCAAGTCTGGCGACCGAAAAACGACACCAACACCTTCCTCGGCCCTATCCGCCTACGCGAGGCCCTCTACAAGTCACGCAACCTGGTTTCAATTCGCCTACTGCAAGCCATCGGCATTGAGTACACCCTGAATTATGTCAGTCGTTTCGGCTTCAATAAGCAGGACTTGCCCCGCAACCTCTCCCTGGCCCTTGGCACCGCAAACCTGACACCACTGGAAATTGCTGGCGGCTGGAGCACCTTCGCCAATGGCGGCTACAAGGTTCAGCCCTATCTAATTGAACGCATCCATAGCCGTAACGGCGAGCCGCTGTATATCGCCAACCCTGCGAGCGTGCCCAACAACGCAACGCCCCCCGCAAGCAGCACGGCGACAACCGAACCTGTGGTCAGCAACGAAAGCACTACCGGGATTCCGGCGAGCAACTTGGAGTCCGCGGTCGCCGAGCGGATTGTCGATGCCCGCACCAGCTACATCCTGACCAACATGCTGCAAGACGTGATCAAACGCGGCACCGGGCGCCGCGCTCTAGCGATGGGCCGCAGCGATCTGGCCGGCAAAACCGGGACCACCAACGAGTCTAAAGACAGTTGGTTCTCTGGCTACAACGCCGACTATATGACCACGGTCTGGACCGGCTTCGACCAGCCGGAAAGCCTCGGCAGCCACGAGTTCGGTGGCACGGTCGCACTGCCGATCTGGATGAGCTACATGAGTGCCGCGCTGAAAGACAAACCAGCACACATGCTACCCGAACCGGAAGGCCTGCTAACCCTACGGATCGACCCCCTGAGTGGTCGCGCCGCTACGCCAGGCACACCAAATGCTTACTTCGAGCTATTCAAGAGCGAGGACACTCCGCCACCGATGAGTGAACTCGACCCCAGCCTGGCAGTACCCGGTAGCCCGCTCCCAGCTGACGAAGCAGCCCCTATCGATCTGTTTTGATTTAGCTGGCGCGCAATAAAAAACCCCGCAGATGCGGGGCTTTTTATTGGCAATCGAAACCGACTTAGCCGTTAAACACGTCATCCACCGACTTCAGCGGGTAGTGCTTCGGATAGGGCAGGGTCGCAACGCCGCTTTCGATAGCAGCCTTCGCTACAGCATCGGAGATCACGGTGATCAAACGCGCATCCATCGGCTTCGGAATGATGTACTCACGACCGAACGACAGCTTGACTCCACCATAGGCGTCGCAAACTTCCTGCGGCACCGGCAGCTTGGCCAGTTCGCGCAAAGCCACGGCGGCGGCGATCTTCATCTCTTCGTTGATACGAGTTGCGCGAACATCCAGTGCACCCCGGAAGATGAAAGGGAAGCCGAGCACGTTGTTGACCTGGTTCGGGTAATCCGAACGGCCGGTGGCCATGATCACGTCACTACGCGTGGCGTGGGCCAGCCCTGGTGCGATTTCCGGATCCGGGTTCGAACAGGCGAACACAATCGGATCAGCCGCCATACGCTTGAGGTCTTCGGCGCTGAGCAGATTGGCCCCGGACAGGCCGACGAATACGTCAGCACCGTTGAGTGCATCCGACAGCGAGCGCTTGTCAGTTTCGTGAGCGAACACCGCTTTGTACTGGTTCAGGTCGTCGCGGCCCGCGTGAATCACGCCTTTGCGGTCGACCATGAAGATGTTTTCGATATTCGCACCCATGCTCACCAGCAACTTCATGCAGGAGATGGCTGCCGCGCCAGCGCCAAGGCAGACGATCTTGGCTTCAGGCAGGGTCTTGCCGACGATTTCCAACGCGTTGAGCATGCCGGCCGCGGTAACGATGGCGGTACCGTGCTGATCATCATGGAACACCGGAATGTCGCATTGCTCGATCAGAGCGCGCTCGATCTCAAAGCACTCTGGCGCCTTGATGTCTTCCAGGTTGATGCCACCGAAGGTGATGGAAATGCGTTTAACCGTATCGATGAAGGCCTGCGGGCTTTCCGAGTCGACTTCGATGTCGAATACGTCGATGCCAGCAAAACGCTTGAACAGCACCCCTTTGCCTTCCATCACTGGTTTGGAAGCCAGCGGGCCGAGATTACCCAGGCCGAGAATCGCAGTACCGTCGGAAATTACCGCCACCAGGTTGCCCTTACCGGTGTACTTGTAGGCCAGCTCGGGATCGCGGGCGATCTCACGAACGGGCTCAGCCACACCCGGACTGTAAGCCAGCGACAGGTCGCGTGCGGTTGAGGTGGGCTTGGTCAGCTCGACACTCAGCTTCCCTGGGCGGGGATTAGCGTGGTATTCGAGAGCGGCAGTTTTCAGATCAGACATGTTGGCATTTCCGCTTTTTTTGCTGTTGAACAGACAGGCAGCGAGGATACGCAAGATGCCGAAACCTAACAAGACTGATCAGTCAGCCATGTCAAGGCCTCTAGCGTAAGACTTTAAGCCAATCGCCAGGGCGTGGCTCGCCGCTCGGATAGAGATGATTGAGCAGACGCAAACGGGGTTCCACGTCGCCCGGCAACTGACTTTCCTGGGCTAACTTCGCCATGCTTTGCCCGCTTTTGGCCTTAACCATATGCAGCCGCAATGGTTGCGCCAGTTTACGTTCATCGTCCTTCAGCGGGCGAAAGCTCTTAATGACTTTGAGGAAGTTAGCGTCCTCGGTCTCCAGCGAGGCCGGCGGCTTGACCACGGCGACAAAGAGGTAGGCCTGCTGCCCCTTGAAGATCACCGCCGCACGCTTTGCCGCACTCCCGGGAATTACCGCGGTGTAACCTTGCAGCCCCGCCTGCTGTAGCGACTCCTCCGCCGCCAGACGCCGTCCACCCGCACGCTGCTTGATGAACTCTGCCGGCGTCTGGCCTGCTTTGGTTTGCTCCAGAGTCATGGCGATAAATGCCTGCTGATCCGCAGTATGCCCAATCAGCGCATCGGGCCGATTGAGCAGTGCCCAACCCTGCGGATAGCTCAAGGTGAAACCCAGCCCGGTATGGAAGAACTGCTGAGCGCGGCGCACGCCGGTTGCTTCTGAATCACCGAATGGCAGGCCCTCCAGGTGTTGCAAAAAGACTTCCTGATTGACCTCCTGCTGCCCGCCAGCCAAGGCCCGAGCAGGACCTACCACCTGCTGCAGCCGCTGATCGTTGTCCGGATGGGTATCGAACAAACCGTGGTAGCCGCTAGTCGGCGCGGACTTACCGCTCTTGGCCGCTTGCTCGCGGGCAAAGTCTTCCTGGCTTTTCAGCACCTCTACCACTTCGATCATCGCCTGCGGATCGTAGCCGCTGCGCGCCAGGTACTGGGCCCCGAGGCCGTCGGCCTGCAACTCCATGTCGCGGCCATAACCACGCACGAAAGCCGAGCCCAAAGCATTAGTCAGATCGCCCGCCGCGCCCACACCGGTACCAATCGCGACCGCCTGCCCCACTATTCCCCATGCCTGCGATTGGCTCTGTTGCTGCACACTGTGACGAGCGGTGACGTGGCCGATCTCGTGCCCCAGCACAGCAGCCAATTCGGCTTCCGAACTGAGGTAGGCGAGCAGCCCACGGTGGATATAGATGTAGCCACCCGGCAGGGCAAAGGCGTTGATATCAGGGCTGTCGATTACCGTGAAGTGAAAGCTCAGGTTGCTGCGATGGCTGTGTTGAGCCACTCGCTCGCCGACTTGCTGCACATAGGCCTGGAGCTTCTCATCGGCATAACGTGGGTATTGCTTGGCGATTTCCTGGCTGTAGTTGCGACCGAGATCGAGCTCCTGCTGCTCGCTCATCATCACGAAGTTGCGCTCACCCGTCGCCGGGTTCAGCGCACAACCACTCAACGCAGCCAACAGCAGCAGCAAGACCGACAAACGCACACTCATGGCAACACCTCAAACATCGCCGCATGGGTCAGAGGCAACATCCAGCGGGCTTGCCCTGGTTTTACGCCGCCACGGCGAGCGCGGTCAACTACCCAGCCGCGCGCCTCAATCCGCCGGCCAGCCAAGCCCTGCAAGCTCGTTAGATCGAACTGGCCGAGCAACTTGGGCGAAATATGCAGCACCAGCAAATCGTCCAGTTCGAGCCACAAGCCGCCGCGATTGCGCTCGACCTTCGCCACCTGGCCGCGAATCAAGGCGAAACCACCTGAGCTCAACTGCTCCGGTGTCTGCACCGGCGACTTGCGCCAGAGCCCGAGCCGAGAGGCCCGCGCACTGCGCTCGGCGTCCTGCTGACACCCCACCAGAGCCACATTCGGCGCCACCGCCACCAGGTAGCCCAAGCCTTCAGCCAGCAATTGCGCCTCCAGATTTCGCCCCTGGCTGTCATAGACGTGCGCCAAGGTACGGCCGTAGTGATCTTTCGCCTCGCGCCCCGGCTGCACACCGACTCGCCCGTCACTGCCATCGACCAGCTCTTGCAAACGGCGCCGGGCAAGCTCGGCAAGCGGTTCGGCCGAACGCCCATGGTGCGCGAGCTCAGGCGCATTCAAGCCAATCAAGCGCACGCTGCGACCATCGCTAAGTTTTAGCGTGTCACCATCCACCACTCGCTGCACGCTGACGGTTGGCAGCCCGGCCGGCGCCGGGCAAAACGCCTGAGCCGGAAAAACCACGACGAGAGAAACGAAAAAGGCGCCCGCAAGGGACGCCTTTTTCAACAGCACGGAGAAGCCCATCAGGCCATCCGAAACAACAAAGCCACTTAGGCCTTGGAGCCGAACACACCGAAACGCTGCTTGAAGCGATCAACACGGCCGCCCACGTCCAGCACTTTTTGCTTGCCGGTGTAGAACGGGTGGCACTCGTTGCACACGTCCAGGCTCAGCGGCTTGGCCAGGGTGGAACGAGTTTCGATCACGTTGCCACAGCTGCAGGTGGCGGTGATGGCTTCGTAGGTAGGATGAATATCAGCTTTCATGGTGTATTCCTCGGGTCTGACGTGCCGCCACCCGACACTATTGTCGAGTACCGCACGGAATTAGGCCGCGGATAATACCAGAGCGCCGCAACGACGCAAGCCACCCCTGACACCAGTCGTCGTCTGGCCGCGTGCTAAGATCGCGCCTCGCCAATCTGGAACTCCCCGCGTGCCCGACGCCATTCTGCGCCTCGCCCTGCCCTCGCCACTGCGCCGCCTGTTCGACTATCGGGCGCCGGCCGGCCTGCATCGCGCCGACTTGCAGCCGGGTATGCGCCTGCGTGTGCCGTTCGGCCGCCGCGAGATGATCGGCATTCTGGTCGAAGTGACCGATCGGAGCGACGTGCCGGCGGACAAACTGAAACCGGCGCTGCAATTGCTCGACGCACAGTCGCCGATGCCCGCGGCCTTCTTCAAGCTGTGCCTGTGGACGGCGCAGTATTACCAGCACAGCCTCGGTGACACGTTCAGCTGGGCGCTACCGACCCTCTTGCGCCAAGGCGAGCCAGCCGAAGCCCGGCAAGCGCGCTTCTGGCATATGACCGAAGGCGCCCGTCTCGACGACCCGCGCCTGGCTCGTGCACCGCGTCAACGTGACGCGCTGGCGACCCTCGCGCAGCACCCGCAGGGTGTAGCGCACCAATTGCTCAGCCAGCTGCAACTGAATAAAGACAGCCTTGAGCTGCTGCGCGAGAAAGACCTGGTCAGCATCGAAGTGCGCCGCCACGCCTTGAGCGAGCGCCACACCAACTGGCTGGCACAACCGGAGTTGCCGCTGAATCCGGAGCAACGCGCGGCGACCGAGGCGATTCGCGCGGGCTTTGACAGCTTCAACGCCTTTCTGCTGGCCGGGGTGACCGGCAGCGGCAAGACCGAGGTGTATCTGCAACTGATCCGCGAAACCCTGGAGGCCGGCAAACAAGCCCTGGTGCTGATTCCGGAGATCAACCTCGGGCCGCAGACCCTGGCGCGCTTCGAACGGCGCTTCAACGCGCGCATCGCCTTGCTGCACTCGGCGGTGAACGACCGCGAACGACTGGACGCCTGGCTGGCGGCGCGCGACGGCGAGGCGGACATCATCATCGGCACCCGCTCGGCACTGTTTACCCCGATGAAGAACCCGGGGCTGATCATCATCGACGAAGAGCATGACGCCTCCTATAAACAGCAGGAAGGGCTGCGCTACCACGCCCGCGACCTGGCCTTGGTGCGCGCCCGCCAGGAAAACATCCCGATCGTGCTCGGCTCCGCCACTCCGTCGCTGGAAAGCCTTCAGAACGCCCATGCCGGCCGCTATGGCCTGCTGCGCTTGACCCAACGGGCCGGCGGCGCCCAGCAACCACGCTTCTTGCGCCTGGATATCAAGAGTCGGCCACTGGACAGCGGCATCTCCGGGCCCATGCAGCAAGCCATAGGCCAGACGCTGGCGGCCGGCCAGCAGGTGCTGGTATTTCTCAACCGCCGCGGCTTCGCGCCGACCTTGCTGTGTCACGACTGCGGCTGGCTCTCCGAATGCCCGCGCTGCGATGCACGGATGACCGTGCACCAGCGCTCGGGCGAACTGCGCTGCCACCACTGCGGCCATGTCGAACGCCAGCCGAGCAACTGCCCGCAATGCGGCAAGGTCGATCTGCGTCCGGTCGGTGCTGGCACCGAGCGCGCCGAAGAGCGGCTGGCCATCCTCTTCCCGAATGTCCCGGTACTGCGCGTCGACCGCGACAGCACCTCGCGCAAGGATGCGATGAACCAACTGTTCAGCACGATTCAGCGTGGCGAACCGTGCATCCTGATCGGCACGCAGATGCTCGCCAAAGGCCACCACTTTCCACGGGTGACACTGGTGTCGATTCTGGATGCCGACGGCGGGCTGTTTTCCGCCGACTTCCGAGCCAGCGAGCGCATGGCCCAGCTGATAGTGCAGGTCGCCGGTCGCGCCGGGCGCGCCGAAGAACCCGGCCGGGTAATCATCCAGACCCACCTGGCCGATCACCCGTTATTGGTGCAACTGACCGAACAAGGCTACTTCGCCTTCGCCGAACAGGCGCTGAGCGAGCGGCGTGCCGCCGGCCTGCCACCGTTCTGCCACCTTGCGCTGCTACGGGCCGAGGCACATAAACCCGGGCAGGCCGAAGGCTTTCTCGATGAGGCCTGCACCGAGGCCGAACACTTGCTGCGCGAGCTGAACCTCAAGGGCATCGAACTGCTCGGCCCGGTGCCGGCTCCGATGGAGCGCCGCGCCGGCCGTTATCGTGCGCAACTGTTGTTGCAGGCCAACGCCCGCGCCCCACTGCATCGCTTGCTCAACCACTGGTTGTTGGCGCTGGAGAAAATGCCGGCCGGGCGCGCGGTGCGCTGGTCGCTGGATGTCGACCCGATAGACCTGTTTTAGCCGCACGCAAAGCCGCCGCAAGCCCCTAAAAGAACGGCGCTTGACCCTTCGGCCCTTTACCGCAACTACCGCAACCGACCAGTGCGGTTGGCAAGGCCGCCACGGCCACGGATAATGGCCAATTTTCCACTCGCTTCCCGGCGCACTGTCGCCTCGATGGCCGCAAGAGCAGACCATGAAAGACACCATTCGCCAGCTGAT
>JBOICE010000387.1:0-21553 GCA_050739815.1 Pseudomonas sp.
CTTTCGGAGCAAATTGATACGGGCGGTACGGAAATGCACTGAGGAATCAATAACTTGCGCAATGACGATTGTTTGGCCGAAACGGGCTTCGCAAGTCTTTGTCACGCAAGGGCTTTGTCGACTGAAGCGCACCAATCTGCACCCAAAGTACGATTACCCCTACAAGCGCACCAAAAACCTGCGGGCGGTGCAACTGCTGCTCGGGCACTCGAAAATTGAAAGCACAGTGCGCTATCTGGGCATCGAGGTCGATGATGCGCTCGAGATGGCCGAGCAGACCGAGATTTGAACCGTTCTGTCGAATCGCCGGCCTCATGCGGCAATGACGGTGATTTCACTGGCCGGATCGGAACGTAAGCGGACCGACGCGATCGGTCCACGAACTGGCGGTCCCGGCCATAAGGCGTCCGTCGCGGCCGGCTGGTTTGGAGCAGCGAAAACTTCGTTCGCTCATTCCCGGAAACTGGTTCTGAACAGGCTGTTCGACACCGGGCGCGGTATCGGGGCGGGCGCTGGTCTGGCACCAGTTTCGCGTGCGTAGGCCTCGCGGAAAGTTCAAGCCATGGCAGGGTCGTGCCCAGAAACATAGCGTTCATGCAGCAGCGGGCAAAGTGCATGGTTGGGACTGCTCCAGACAAGGCAATGTTGAAAGTAGAGGGCTTCCACATCCCACCCATCAATGCGATTCATGGACCACGGCGGAGCGGCTGAAGCCGGCGTTGCTCGCCACGACCGCCACGCCGAGACCCCCTCGGAGGCGCCGCAGCAGCCACTGCAACACGTCAAGGTGTGTCGCGCCCGACCCCCGAGATGCTGACGAAACATCCCCTTCAGCACGACCAGCGGGACCAGGAGGCTGTGCGAGCGAATCGTCAGTGATCGTTTCGAGGCCGGCCCATACTGCGGCACGCTGGTGCTTCTGTTCCATGGCGTCGGCACGACGGCGGCCAACATGGTCCTGCTCGCGCAGATCGTTGCACGCCAGCAGCCGGGCGCGATGGTCGTGAGCATCTCCGGCGCGCATCCATCCTCGTTCGGCGCCGGACGCAGGCTCCGCGCCAGACCAATGGCTTCCCCGAAGCGCTCAACGGCTTGTTCCAGACCGCCAACAGCGCGCACCCGGTTTCACGCGGCTGTCCACTATCAGGACCGTCCTCTCCGGGGTTGAACGTTACTTGACAGCCGCCATTTTGAGCGCTTCATTCCATTCGGGGCAACGGCGGCTTGCCAGGGGAACATCCAAGCTCGCGTAGTTCGACTTGTCCACGATCGTCGCCTTGAAAACCACTTCGGCCGGCACGGGCTGCTTGCGCACTGCGCGAATGGCGGCCATCGTTCCGACGCAGCCCTGCAGGAAGCCGTTGTAGTCGCCTGAGGCCAGCAGTTTGCCGCTCTTGATCGCGTCCACCGCCTCCTGGGTGCCGTTGATGCCCACGACGAGTGCCTTTCTGTTGGCCCCTTCGAGGGCTTCGATGGCGCCACTGGCCATCGCGTCGTTGGCAGCCATGATGCCGTCGATCTTCTGGTGCGTCTGCAGCAGGTTCTCGGTCACCTGCAGCGCCGTCAGGCGCACGAAGTTGCCGGGTTGGCTTGCCAGGAGCCTGGCTTTCGGAAACTCTTTGAGCGCCTCCTGGAAGCCGCGCACGCGGTCTGCACTGGTAAGCGACCCTTTGACACCCTCAAGAATGATCACGTTGCCTAGGCCTCCCAGGGTCTTCAGGAGGTGCCTGCCGGTCACCAGGCCCAGGTCGTAGTCGCTCGAACCCACAAACGCAGCTACTTTTCCCGACTCCGTCCGATCGGTCACCGTGACCACTGGAATGCCGGCGCCGTTGAGCTTTTCCACGCCGGCGGAGAGGGCCTTGTAGTTGACCGGGATGAGGACCACGGCACTGGGCTTCTTCACGGCCATGTCGTCGATCTGGCTCATTTGCTCGGGTATGCTGTCCGACTTGGTCGGCACGTACTGAACCACCTTTGCATTCATCTGCCTGGCAGCCGCCTCGGCCGCCGTGCGAACGACCTGGAAGTACGGGTTTGTCTGGTTCTTGGTGAAAACGGCGATGGTTTCGCCGCTCTGCGCGGCCGCCTGAATCGGCAGCGCGACGGCGATGGCAAGCACTGCTGCGGCGGCGGTGATCGATGCTTTGGACAAGGTTGTCTCCTATGAGAAGTGAAAGCGGCCTGGATGGTCATCGATGGCGCCGGCCAAGCGCATCGAAGAGGACTGACGCAATCACGATCGCGCCGGAAACGATGGGCTGCCAGCTGGCGCTGATGGACAGCAGGTTCATGCCGTTGAGCACGACGGCGAGAACCACGCAGCCCAGCAGGGTGCCCGCGAGGGTGCCGGAGCCGCCGAAGAGCGACGTTCCTCCGATAAGCACCGCCGCGACTGCTTGCAGTGTGAGCGACTCGCCGAGGTCTGCCTCCGCCGAGTTCAGGCGCGCCAGAAAGACCAGTGCCGCCAAGCCAGCCATCGCGCCGCTGATGACGTAGACCAATGCCACCCGACGATTGACTGGTATACCGGACAAACTGGCTACCGTCGGATTCGCGCCGATGGCGTAGATCTGCTGCCCCCAGGTGGTGCGCTGGGTGAACAGAGTGCCTAACAGAATGAAGGCAAGCATGATGTACACGGGGATCGGCACGCCCGCCGCAAAACCGCTTCCGATGTATCTGACCTCGCTCGGGAAGCCGTGGATGGTGGCCCCGCTCATGTACCAGTATGCGATGCCATGAAGGATCCACAGCATTCCGTACGTTGCGATGAAGGCCGGCACACGCAATACGCAGACGATGAAGGCATTCACCGCCCCGATCGTCAGCCCGCTCGCCAGCGCGACGGCGGCGCCCGCCAGCAAGGACCCGGTCGACTGGATGACCGTCGCCGCAAGGCACGCGGACAGCGACACGTTGGCGCCGATCGACAGGTCCAGCCCACCAGCGATGATGACGATGGTGAGGCCTGACGCAACGAGGAAGAGCAGGCTTGACTGACGAAGAATGTTCAGCAGGTTTCCTGGGCTGACGAATGCGTCGACCAGGTTGCCGATGACGAGCCCGATGGCGCCAAGCGCAAACAGGCGCAGTGCGATGGTGCGGGTCTCAGGAGACCCGATGGAAAGGACGCTGTTCATCGGCGAGACTCCATGGCAAGGGCGGCGATCACGAGGACACCGATGGCGGCCACCTGGATCGATGTCGGCAATCCGAGCAGGTTCAGGCCATTGCGCAGCAGGGTGATCAGGATCACGCCCAGCAACGTTCCGAAGAGGGTACCGCGGCCCTTCACGAAATGGGTCCCGCCCACCACGACCGCCGCAATCGCATCGAACTCCATGCCGTGTGCGGCCGTCGGATTGCCTCCATTGATGCGTGCCGCCAGCAGCACGCCTGCAATGGCCGCGTAGACGGCGGCAAGCACGTACACGAGCGCGAGGCGGGGAACCACCCGCTTGCCGGCCAGCCGCAGGGCCTCGGCATTTCCCCCCAGTGCGATGACGGACACGCCGAACCGTGTGTGCTTCAGCAGGAAATGGAACAGGCCGTATGTGCCGGCGGCTATCCACACCGGCAGGGGAATCCCCATCCAGGTGCCGTCCCACGCAGCCTTGGCTGCGGCGTCGAGCCCGATCAGATCCTGTCCTTCCGCGCTCAGGAGCGCGAGGCCCGTGACCATGCCCATCGTCCCCAGGGTCGCGACAAACGGCGGAATTCCCAGCAGGCCGATCAGCGATCCGTTGACGGTCCCCACCACGACACCGATGACGATGCACGCCAGCAGGCCTGCGCCCACCGATCCCGTGCTCTTGACTACGATGGCAAAGACGACGGTGCACAGGGACAGCAGCGCGCCGAGCGATAGATCCAGGCCCTCGGTCATGATGACGAAGGTCATGGGCAGCGCCAGCAGCAGGAGCAAGGTGGCCTGGCTCGCGACGTTGAGCAGATTGCCCGTGGTCAGGAAGTTCGGGGCAGAGACCGAGAACGCTGCCAGAAGGATCATGAGAGCCCAGGCGCAGCCCGGGACGTCACGGATCCACGGCGCCGAGGCTGGCGTTGCTTGTGCGATCTGCATTTCAGTTTCCTCCCACCGCCATGCGCACCAGGGTGCTTTCCGAGAGCTGCTCGCGGGGCACTTCACCCACTATGCGCATGTCCTTCATGACGTAGGCGCGATCGCACACGCGCACGATCTCGCCGATCTCGGAGCTGATCATCAGCACTGCCCGTCCTTGCCGGACCAGAACATCCATGAGAGCGAAGATCTGTTCCTTCGCACCGACGTCGATGCCGCGAGTCGGCTCGTCGAAGATGAAGATCTCGGCATCGTCGAGCAGCCACTTGCCGATGACGATCTTCTGCTGGTTGCCGCCCGACAGCTTCCCGGCCGGCTTGCGGGGGCCGGACGTGGCGATCGAGAGTTGCTCGATCTTCGCGCCTGCAAGGCGATCCGCACGTGACGGAAAGAACCAACCGGAGCGGAAGTGACGCGGCAGCGAAGCGGCAAGCAGGTTGTCGCCAACGGTGCGTTCAAGTGCGATGCCCTGGCGCTTTCGATCTTCGGGGATCAGTGCCAAGCCTTGGCGGCGTGCTGCAGAAGGATTTCCGTTGAATGGTTTGCCGCGGATGGTGACCGTGCCAGCCGCCACCGAGTCTGCGCCGAAGATCGTGCGCACGAGTTCGGTGCGTCCGGAGCCCACGAGGCCGGCCAGTCCCACGATTTCGTGGGCCCGCACATCGAGCGATGCATGCGCCAGGCCGTTCGTGCCCGCGAGGTTCTCCACCTGAAGCACCACAGCCCCTGGCGTTGGCCGTTCCCCTCGCGCGTAGCTCCTGTCCACCTTGCGGCCGACCATCAGCGACACCAGCTCATCAGGTGTTGCCTGGTTCGCCGGCAGGGTTGCCACCATCTTGCCGTCACGCATCACGGAGATGCGGTCGCCGAGCGCGAACACCTCGTCCATGCGATGCGAGATGTACGCCATGGCAACGCCCTGCGCGCGCAGGTCGGCCACCAGCTTGAAGAGCTGTTCCGCCTCACGGACCGACAGCGCCGCCGTCGGCTCATCAAGCACCAGCACCTTGGCATCCTGCGACAAGGCTTTGGCGATCTCCACGACCTGATGCTGGGCGACGCTGAGGTTCTCCACCATCGCCCAGGTATCGATGTCGCTGCCGAGGCGCTGCAGCAGCGCTCCCGCTTCGCGGTGCATACGCGCGTGGTCGATGACACCGGGAATGCGGCGCATCGGCTCGCGCCCCAGGAAGATGTTCTGCGCGACGTTCAGGTAAGGAACGAGCGAATACTCCTGGAAGATGACGGCCACGCCCAGCTTTCGCGCGTCTGCCGCCCCGCGCACCGTCACTTGCCGTCCCAGGTGCTCGAAATGACCCTCGTCCGCCTTGTAAGCGCCGCACATGATCTTCATCAGCGTCGACTTGCCGGCCCCGTTCTCACCCATGATCATGTGGACCTCGCCAGGCCACAGCGACAGCGAGACATCTTGCAGCGCGCGCACGCCGGGAAAGGACTTCCCGATACCGCACAGCTTGATGAGGGGAGTCCCTTCCCCCTGCTGTACTGACGCGCCGCTTCCGGACCGCGCGGGCTCGAACACTGCCGAGCTTGGGACGTCCGTTTGTGCATGTGCCAAGAAATTCGAGGTAATGGACAGGCTCATTTCATGTCTCCTTCGCTCGTCCTTTGCCGCATACGCTTCTTGTCGACCTTGCCCACGCTGGTCTTCGGCAGGGCCTCCACGAATTCGATGCGGTCGGGGATCGCAAACCGCGGAAGCTGTCCCCGAGCCACATGAGACTTGAGCAACTCGCGCAACTCTGCAGCCGCTTCGGCGGCAGACAGGGGCGCCGAAGCGGCAAGCTTCACGAAAGCGCAGGGGCGTTCGCCCCACTTCGTATCGGGAACGCCAATCACCGCGACTTCCTCCACGGCGGAGTGTTCGCGCAGCTTGGCCTCCAGGTCGAGACTGGACACCCATTCGCCACCTGACTTGATCACGTCCTTGAGTCGATCGACGATGCGCACTGCGCCGTCAGGATCGATGACGGCCACGTCGCCGCTGTGCAGGCGTCCGCCTTCCCACAGACGTTCGGTACCGGCCGGGTCGTCGAAATAAGCATGCGTCAGCCACGAGGCGCGCGCGACCAGCTCTCCCTCCACTGCATCGGGCCGACGGTTCCCGTCCTCGATCTGCAGTTGCACCAGCGGCACCGGCTGGCCGACACGGCACAGGCGCTCCGGGTACGCGGATGCTTCCTTCGCACTCGTGCGCGCGAAGCAGAGTACCGGGCAGGTTTCCGACATGCCGTAGCCCGCGAAAGGCTGCAACCCGCCCTTCATCGCACGTCGAGCCAGCGCGGGCGCCATCGCCGAGCCGCCAACCATGACCTTCCACCCGGGCAAAGGCTTGCCTTGCCTCTCTGCCTCGTCCAGCACCATCTGCAGCACCGTCGGGACGCAGTGCGAGAAGGTGACTTTCTCCGACGCGATGAGGTCGGGAAGCGCCGATGCGTCATACCGGCCGGGGTAGACCTGCTTCAGCCCAAGCAACGTGGCCACGTAGGGCAATCCCCAGGCGTGAACGTGGAACATGGGGGTCAACGGCATGTACACGTCCCCCTGCCGCAGGCTCTGATAGTCGTCTGCGGCGGCCAAGGCAAACCCCACGGCGAGCGTGTGTTCGACCAGTTGCCGCTGCGTGTACGTCACGCCTTTAGGAAGTCCGGTCGTGCCCGTCGTGTAGAAGTGCGTGGCGACACTTTCTTCGTCGACTTCGGGGAAGGCAAAGCAGGCGTCAGCAGCCGCTATCAACGAGTCGTAAGCGCCATCCTCCCCCATCACCACCAGTTGGGGGCTGCCCGCTACGCCCTGCAAGGCTTCCCACAGTAGCGGAACGAACTCAGCGGCCGCCAGCACATGCCGAGTCCCGCTGTGCTGGAGTGTGTAGCGAAGCTGCTCCGCCGACAGGCGGAAGTTCGCCGTCATGAGGACGGCTCCCAGCATGGGCACGGCGAAATAGGCCTCCAGGTAGCGGTGCGTGTCCCGGTCCAGCACCGCCACGCGCGTTCCCACCGAGACACCGAGTCCCGCAAGAGCAGAGCCCAGGCGGCGCACCCGTTGCGCCAGCTCAGGGTAGCCATAGCGCGGGCCACCGTGCGTGACGATCTCTCGATCACCGCCGGCCGCAACACCGCTGGCCAACACGGTGCCAAGCGTCAGACCGCACCTTCGGCCCTTTGAGGAGATACTGCTCACATCCATGTCAACACCTGACCACCGTCGACCGGTAACGCCACGCCCGTGATGTAGCTGCCGGCGTCCGAGGCGAGCAGCAGTGCTGCCCCATCGAGCTGATGGGATTGGCCGAAACTGCGCATGGGAATCTTCTTACGGATGGCTTCGGCGAAGCCCTTCTCCTCGAACTGGGCATGCATGTCCGTCTCGAAATTGCCTGGACAGAGCGCATTGACACGAACGCCCTTGCCTGCCAGTTCAAGTGCCATGACCTTCGTCAGGTGGATCAATCCGGCCTTGGCCGCCCCGTAGCTGGAAAGCGATCCCCCCGCGCGGAGCCCGGATGTCGAGGCCACGTTGATGATGGAACCGCGCCCGCAAGCTGCCATCGCGCGCGCGGCTTGCTGAGCCATCAGGAACGCGCCCCGGAGGTCCGTGTCGAAGACCGCGTCGATGCGATCGATCTGCTGATCGATGAAGCGCTCGGTGTAGAGAACGCCGGCGTTGTTGAAGAGGATGTCCACGGCTTGACCAACCTGCCGTTCGGCGGTCGCCCAGGCATGCGCCATCGTCTCGGGACGGGTCACATCCAGGGCGACCGCATGGGCCACCAGGCCATCGGAACGCAGCGACTCCGCCGCGTCCTCGATCCGGTCGAGCCTGCGCGCGCACAGAACGACCTTCGCTCCGGCCAGTGCGAAGGTTCTCGCCATGTGCAGGCCGATGCCGCTGGAGGCACCTGAGATCAAAGCGGCACGCCCCTGAAGGCTGAAGAGTTGCTGCGGGATCATCGGATCACCTCGAAGAGCCCTGCCGCGCCCATGCCGCCGCCTACGCACATGGTCAACACGACGTGCCTGGCGCCACGACGGCGCCCCTCCAACAGGACATGCCCCACCAAGCGCGAACCGCTCATTCCGTAGGGATGGCCGATGGCAATCGCACCGCCGTTCACATTGAACTTGTCCGGGTCGATCCCCAGGCGATCGCGGCAGTAGAGTGCCTGGCAGGCAAACGCTTCGTTAAGCTCCCAGAGATCGATGTCGTCCACCGACAGCCCGTGCTGCCGCAGCAACTTCGGTACCGCGAGCACGGGGCCGATGCCCATTTCTTCGGGAGCCAGACCGGCGACGGCCATTCCCTTGTACATGCCCAGCGGTTTGAGGCCACGGCGGGCTGCCACCGCGGCCTCCATGAGGACGCAGGCGGATGCGCCGTCGGACAACTGGCTGGCATTGCCGGCCGTGATGCTGCCTCCCTCGATCACGGGCTTGAGCTTGGCCAGGCCTTCGAGCGTCGTCTCGGGGCGCGGGCCTTCGTCCCGGTCGAGCGTCACCTCCATGAGGCTCGTGGCGCCCGTCTCCTTGTCCTGCACCCGCATGCGCGCGGTCACACCAATGATCTCTTCGCCGAAGAGGCTATCGCGCTGAGCCTTGCCCATTCGTTGCTGCGACAACATCGCGAATGCATCCTGCTCGGCCCGGCTGATCCCGTATTTGGCCGCGACGAACTCCGCCGTCTTCAGCATGGGCATGTAGGCGTAGGAGGCATGCGCCGTCACCCCCGGATCGGCCGCAGCCGATGCCGCTTCGAAGTAGGTCTTCTGCTCGGCGGAGATGTTCTCCTGGCCGCCGGCAACCACGACATCCATGCCATCGACCACGATTTGCTTTGCCGCGGTCGCGATGGCCATCAGGCCTGAGGCACACTGCCGGTCCATCGTCTGGCCTGGGGCTCCGACACCGAAGCCGGCCGCCAGGGCTGCGTTACGCGCCAGGTTCATTCCCGCGGTGCCACTGCTGAGCACGGTCCCGATGACCACGTCTTCGACCTCCGCCGCCTGCGCGCCCGATCGCTCGAGCGCAGCACGCAGTGCGTGAGCCATGAGCGTGGGCGATTTGATGTCATTGAACGCGCCCTTGTAAGCCCGCGCTATGGGCGTGCGCGCAGTCGACACGATCACGGCTTCTCTCATTGATTCGCTCCCATTCCCGCTGCAAGCGCGGCCGCGGGCGTCCAGTAGTTCCATGCATTGCCACGACTCTTGCCGTAATGCGACAAGCGCTCCAGAAGGTGCGCCGATCCGAGTCGATCGCCGTAGTACATCGGACCGCCAAGGGCCTGCGGAAAGCCGTAGCCCGTCAACCAGACCACATCGATGTCGGAGGGCTGGGAGGCGATGCCTTCTTCCAGGATGCGGTGGCCCTCGTTGATCAGCGGCAGCATGCAGCGCTCCAGGATCTCCTCAGAAGAGATGTCCTGCCTCTGCTTCACGCCGTACCGGGCGGCCAAGGACTGCACTAAAGAACGGGCGTCGACGTTATCGACCACGTCCCGCCCTTCGTACCGGTAGAAGCCTTCACCCGACTTTTGTCCGTAGCGGCCTATGGAGGCGAGCTGACGCGAAACGATGCGGTACGAGCTGTCCTCGGGGAGTTTCCCTTCCTTCGCGCGCTCTTCCACGACCTTGGCCACGACGTCCACGCCGGCCAGGTCCATCATGCGGCATGGCCCCATGGCCATGCCGAACTGCTCCAGCGCATGGTCGATCTGCGACGGCGCAGCGCCTTCAAGCAGCAGGGCTTCCACTTCGCGCAGGTACGGCTCCAGCATCCGGTTGCCGATGAAACCCCAGCAGACGCCGGAGACGACCGGCACTTTGGCAATCCTGCGAACGAGGGCAACCGCAGTCACCAGCGTCTCGGGCGAGGTGTGCTCGCCACGAATGACTTCCACCAGGCGCATGATGTTGGCAGGGCTGAAGAAGTGCAGCCCAACGAATGACGCGGGGCGGCCGCTTGCCTGCGCAAGCCGGTTGATGTCCAGGGTCGAGGTGTTGCTTGCAAGGATTGCATCTGGACGGCAGATGGCGCCGAGGCGCCGGCAAGTCTCCAGCTTCACCCGCAGGTCTTCGTAGACCGCCTCGATCACCAGGTCACAATCCGCGAGGTCCGCGGCGCCCGCGACGGGCCGCACCCGCGCGCTGCGGTTAGCGGCCTCGCTCGCCTCAAGCCGGCCGCGCTGAACCTGCCGCGCATACTCGGACTGGATTGCCTCCACCGCCGCGCGCGCTTTGACTTCGCTCACCTCCATAAGCCTCACGGGAATACCGGCATTGGCGAAGCTCATCGCGATGCCACGTCCCATCGTGCCGCCACCGACCACGCCGACGCGTTC
This sequence comes from Pseudomonas sp., assembly GCA_050739815.1. Taxonomy (GTDB): domain Bacteria; phylum Pseudomonadota; class Gammaproteobacteria; order Pseudomonadales; family Pseudomonadaceae; genus Aquipseudomonas. Next base: position 10,442 of record JBOICE010000387.1, read on the forward strand.
GATCGCACGAGGGGCCACACCGTCGGCATCTTTCAGCTTGGCTGTCGAACGCTCAGCAAAGAATGCATGTTGCAACGCCCGCGCTTGCGGACGGACGATTGCGATATCGTCGTGCCTCTCGACGTGAACCAACTGTGTCATAGGAAAAATTCGTCCCTCATTTCAACCGTGGTGTTTGGCATGGAGGCCAGCAACTCGAACTGCACATGGACCTGAGGCAACTCGGTTTCGAAGTAGTGGCGCGCAGCCTGCAGCTTTCCGCGGTAGTAGTTCGTAGCTGCGTCGTCGGCGCTTGCCTGGAGCGCTTGATTGGCCACACGTGCCTGCTTGAGCCAGATCCACGCCAATGTCACGCGGCCGAATGCGTCCAGGTACTCGGTCGCATGGGCCAGGGCGATGTCCGGTTGCGAGGACTGTGCCGCGAGCAGCTTCGCCGTCACGGTTTCCAGGCCATCTGCGCTTTGCAGCAGCGCCAACGCCGACGCTCTGAACAGCTGCGCGGCGCCCTGGGCCTCCTTGCGCACCATGTCCAGGAATGCGCGAAACCCTGCGCCGTCCGCCAGCCGCACCTTTCGCCCGAGCAGATCAAGGCCATGGATCGCCTCAGTGCCTTCATGGATGGGATTGAGGCGCTGGTCGCGGTAGAGTTGCTCGAGCGGATACTCTCGCGTGTAGCCGGAGCCACCCAGCACCTGGATCGCCATGTCGTTCGATCGGCAGCCGTACCGGGAGGGCCATGACTTCACGATGGGCGTGAGCAAATCCAGCAGGTGACCCGACAGTTCGCGGCGCAGAGGATCGGGATGACTGTGCTGGTCCTCGAACCAGGCGCTGGCCTGCAGGCACAAGGCCAGCGCACCTTCGGCATAAGCCTTCTGCGTGAGCAGCAGCCGCTTCACGTCTGCATGTTCGATGATCCGAACTTGCGGGGACAGAGTGTCCTTGCACGAGGGCAGGCGGCCCTGGGGCCGCTCGCGCGCATAGGAAAGAGACTCGGTAAACGCGCGGTATGCGAGGCACGCTGCGATCAGTCCGACGCCAATTCGAGCCTCGTTCATCAGCTGGAACATGTGCGCGAGCCCGCGATTTGGCTCGCCGAGCAGCCACCCGATCGCTCCACCTTGCTCTCCGAATGAGAGGACAGTGGACGTGGTGTTGCGCCATCCCATCTTGTGCAGCAAACCAGCCAGGGCGACATCGTTGCGTTCTCCCTTGCTTCCGTCCGCACGCAAGATGAACTTCGGTACCAGGAAAAGCGAGATCCCCTTCACGCCCGCCGGAGCGCCCTTGATGCGCGCCAGCACCATGTGCACGATGTTTCCGGTGAAATCCTGGTCTCCGCCGGAAATGAACATCTTGTGGCCGGTGATCCGGTAGCTGCCGTCGCCTGCCGGCTCGGCCACGGTCTTGATATCCCCGAGCGCGGAGCCCTGCCCAGGCTCCGTCAGTGCCATCGTGCCCGCGCTCTCGCCGCTGGCCATGGCGGGGAGGTAAAGGCATTTGAGATCTTCGCTTCCGAACGTACGCAGCAGATTGGCAGCCCCGATGCTCAGGAACGGATAGCCCATGGTGGCCACATTGGCGGTGAAGAAGTGGGCCATTGCCGCGCGAAATACAGGCTCGGGCAATTGGATGCCACCTTCCTCGGTGTCCCAGTGGGCGCTGAGGAAGCCGGCTTCGGCGAATGCACGCCAGGCCTCGCCTGTCTCGGCAATCGTTCGGGCTGCACCGTCCACGAACTGCGGCTCGTTGGCGTCGCCTTTGGCGTAGTGGGGTGCAAAGAAGTCCGCAGCTAGCCGCTCGGCTGCCGAGAGGATGGATGCATAGTCCTCTCTCGACTGGCCGCTATATCGGTCACGTCGTGTCACCGGCTCGGTCTGCAGGCATTCATAGAGCTGGAAATCCAGCTCGCGCGACAAGGCGCTCATTGGGCTACTGGATGGAAGTAAAGATTTCTCCGGAACGGTCGCCCCGGAGACTAGCGCTCTTACTGAACCCCGCTGCCGAGATGCTCGGCGGCGAACTCGGCCGCGAGGCGGCCGGCGACTGCGAGGTCGTTCTGCTTGGAGTACAGGCTCATGTGCGAGACCTTGGGCAGGACGGCGAGCTTCTTGTGTGGCGAGGGAATGCTGTTGAACACGCCGATCTCCAGGTCCCACAGGGTGATCTCGTCGCCCTCCGCCACGACCATCAAGGTGGGCTTGTTGTACAACCGCTTGGCAAACGGGGCCACGTCGTAGGACATCAGCAGCTCGGTCGACTCGATCGTGCTCCAGTGCTCGTGGCGAGGCGCCTCGCGCTCCTTGATGTCGTGGAAGATGGTATGAATGGAGGGAAACGGCCAGGTGCTCAGCTCCTCGAAAGGCTTGATCGAGGACATCGGCATCCTGCCGCCTGCCGTAGCACCCTTGGTGCGCTCGCGCCGGTCGGCCAGAATCAGCTCATCGAGCTCATGGAAGCGCTGCGAGCCGTGCACGCGGCGCATGTTCTCGTAGCCGTCGACCACCGGGATGTTGGAGATAACGCACTTCACGCGCGGGTCCGTGGCACCCACGATCAGCACGTGCCCGCCGGCGTACGAGATTCCCCAAACGCCGATGCGGTTCGGATCGATTTCCTTGAGGGTTTCGCCGAAGGTGATGGCACTCTTATAGTCCTCCACCTGCGCTGCCGGATCGATGTGCTGGCGCGGCGCACCTTCGCTGGCGCCCATGCACCGATAGTCGAACATCAGCACCGCCACGCCTTTTTCGACGATGGACCTGGCGTAGTGCGGCATCACGATCTCCTTGACGTAGCACCAGCCACCGCCCATCACCAGCAGCGGGAACGGCCCCGCTCCATCGGGAAGCACCAGGTCGCCCTGGACCTTCACACCCTTGCTCAAGAACTCGACTTGTCGTTGCGTGGCCATATTGGTCAATCTCCAGAAGTTTGCGATACCCATCCCAAATGACGCGGGCTGGGTTTCCGATATTATCTGTACGAGTGATCAATATAAAGGATAGGGAAAACCCTGGTGTTCTTGTAAAAGTGAGTGTCCAGCAGTATGAACGCCAATGAGAGACGTCGTCGAACGGCCCGCAGAAAGAACTCTAGATTGCGGTACACTTGAACAATAAATTCCGAGGCGGTGCTGCCCGTCGGCATCAGCGACATCAGATGAAGAAAAGCGTTCTTGCCTCCGCAGTGGAGCGCACCAGGTCCATCACGGGTAGCGTGCCAGGCGTGAGTCGATCGGGCCCCAGAAAGTCTGGGGATGCCACCCGTGAACGCATGCTCGATGCGGCGGAGGCCTTGTTTGCCAAGGACGGGTACCACGGCACATCCATGAGGGATGTGGCCGAAGCCACCGAGAGCGGCATCGCGCTGGTCACTTATCACTTCGGCACCAAGGACGTGCTCTTCAACAAGGTTGTTGAACGGCGCGCCTCTTTCATGGCACACCAGCGGATCCTGGCGCTGGATGCGGCGCGCGCACGCGCGGCGGATGGTCCGGTCGCGTTGCGGGACCTCGTGGCCGGGTATGTCTGGCCTTTCATTGAGCGAAGTGCAAATGGAGGTCCAGGCTGGAAGAACTACGCCCTTCTCGTCGCCAGGCTTGCCAACTCTCCCGACTGGGCCAAGGTGATCAGCGACCACTACGATGCGGTGGCTCGGCAATACGTGGCCGAGTTCCGGCGTGCATTACCAACGGTGCGCGAAGAAGACGTCTATCATGCCTTCAGCTTCATGGTGGGAAGCATGCTGGCGCTCGGCGCCGAACCGAGGCGGGTCGAGAACCTCTCCTTCGGCAAGTACAAGTCCGACAAGCTCGAGCGCGGCTATGACATCTTGCTTCCCTTCCTCGTGGGCGGGTTTGAGGCATTGACCAAGAGGTGAGTTACCGGATGGGGGTTCGCCGGTTCAGATTCGCGCTGGCGGCGCTGCCCGGTGCCACGCTGCGAATACCTGCACTGGTCGGTCTTCTGCCATGCGCACGGCGTTCAGATTCCTGCACTCCAGCTTCACTGCCCGACGCGCGGATTGATTCGATTCGAGCTCCGCGGGAGCGAGCAGCGGAGAGGAACTGCGCGCGCAAGCCTTCCGCGAAGCGCAGCGCTAGTCGTGAACGCGGACAGTTTCTCAGGTAAATCAGGCAAAGAGTCAGTTCCACGTGCGGCCGGAACGGCCGGAGCTCGACATCCGGAAGTGGTACTGGTGCACCGTGGCCAGATCGACGAGCCCGATGCCGACACCCTCGGCCACCATCGAGTGGCAGCCTGTGCGAGGTGACCTCGACCGCGACGAGGGGCATCGGCAGTCCATTGCCGTCGCAGGCCTTTCTGATCGCGATGCCGATGCGGTCGTCGGTCCGATGGCCACGACCGTGGCGGATGCGAGGTCCTGAGGGGCGAGTTCGTTGCGCTTGGCCAGCGGTGACGGCGGGGCACGGCACAAACCGCGATTCGATGCACACCATCTGGCCGCGCTCGCAATGCGGGCAGTCGCGCAGCGCGCAGCTGCGCAGCCCCAGTCACGGGTCTGCCTGCCCGTTCGCGTGCCCTGGCCCCAGTCGCACAGACCGAGTGGGATTCAGGTTCGATCGACACACTTACCGGCCGACGGCATCTCCCAGAGTCCGCTTCCAGCCCTCGAAATTGGTATCGCGAGCGGCAGCTCAGGGTCGCGACCTGCCCGCCACCTGGCGGTGGCGACCGACAGGTTCCAACCCATAAGCCGCTGTTCGGCACGACAAATCGATCAACTCGTCGTGGCCAGGTTTTTTGCCAAAATCTTGGCGGTCTGGACTCGAAGGTCGGTTAAGGGCTGCAATACCGCCGCTCGGTCGGAGTGGATGAACGATCGAAACCGACCCGTTGCTGCCCTTAGCCCTCAGGCCTTGGATGACAGCAGTGCAGCGGTTGCGGTCGCTCGTCGGTGGACGCGGAGTTCACGGTCTCGGCTTTAATGCGGTCATCGACCCACCCAGCCAGTAGTGGCGCCCAGCGACCGGTATCCAAGGTGTTGCCGACATTGGCCAAGTCGGCTCTGGTCGGCGCCTGTCCAATGACCGCTGCTCACGGCGCCGAACTCACGGATCCGACCCATCTGCGACATCCGCCGGTCGAGGCGGTCTCTATTCCGTCATCCCCGCCACTCTCAGCGGGCGGCGGAAGCTTGCATGCCAGAATTGGCTTTCTTCCTTCAAGAAGAAGTTCGTTGCTCCGCCCGAGTCCGTGCTGCCATCGACAGCTGGAAGAAGGACGCTTCTACTGCTGAACACAACACCGACGATGTGGCTCGGCGCACTATTGAGGAAGTTGCTAACTCCGAGTCTCAATGCCGTTGGTTGCTCGCCCTGGCCCCTGTCTTGTTCGTGCAGCGACAGCAACTGATCTGCATCGATGCCTTGCAACGCTGCCCAGAACAAAGCGCCACGCTTGCGTGTGAACTGTCGCGCCGCGGAGTCGTCGAGGGTGGCAAACACCTGATCCAGTATGTCATCCTCAACTGCACTTTGCATCACGAACGCCAGCACTCCGCCCGCAGGGGTCCCGTACACGGCTGCTTCGCGATTGGCCGTGCCTGTCGCCACATCGATGGCCTTCCTCAACTCCTCGCGACTCTTATCCTTCGCTGCTTCGATCTTGGCAAGATCGAAGGGCTCTATGCGCACTTTCGCGCCTCCGCCTAAGGTCGCGCAGCTCCCTGCCACGATTCGAGCAACGACTTCTCTCGCGAGTGCGACTCTTTCTCCGGCGTCAACCGGTAAGCGATAAGGAACGGTCAGCACAACCGCAAGCCCCGAGCGCAGGTTCTGTGCAACGCCGGCCACATCTCTCCACAGTTCGCCCCAGAACTCCAGGGCATCGCGGCGATGGATACGGCGGCCCTTGTCTTCCGAGATGGACTTGCACTCGACCTCAAGCCCACTGGGGCCGAGATCCTCGATCAGGAGATCAAAAGACCCCGCGTTGTTCACTCTGTGCCAAGCCACACGGTGCCCTCGACGGGCGAAGTGGGTCGCTGCCTGCAGTTCCAAACGCAGACCGTGCATGTTCTCGGAACTGCTGAAGGCAGTTCGGACCCGTTTGACGAATGCTCTGGCCTGCTTGGCCGTGCTCATCTCCAGGACTCCGAGTACCTGTGCAGCGAAGGCCAGAGACGGAAAAATGCTTGGATCGTTGCAGGCTTCGTGCGGCACCGTGCCAAATCCCGCGACAAGTTTTCGCAGCCGGTCCAACTGGTATGCGATGGCGTACTCAGAACGCAGGTAGTCACCGAGAAAGTGATTCGACCGAATGGCCTGTTCCTGCCGCGTCACCGCACCTTGCCAATGCTCCGCACCAATTGCGCGCGCGAGGCGTCGGTACACCCCGGGCACCTCCGCTGTCGTCATCTCAGTAGCTGGCACGTCGCTTCTTTCTCGCTGTTCGATCAAAGGTCGAGACTACCAAACTGGCGGGTCGCGAAGGCTGACCGTCGTGACGGTCAGCTTCTGGCCGGCACCGTGAGTCCGAACGCTCGCTCCAAAGCTGACCGCCCAGCGCTAGCCTCCGGCATCACCCGCGTGCGGCGGGTAGAGGCCGCCAGCAGTCGGTAAGCGCAACCTGGATGGCCCTCAACTAGATGGGAGACCATGCTTCACGCGCGGCCGCACTATTGCCGTCTCAACAGCCTGTTAGGTGCCACACGGCAGCGGCGGGCGGGTATTGCCGGGCCAACAATCTGAGACAAAGGTGCAGCCGCGACAACAAAGGCTCGCGTCGATCATGTGAATCTGACAACGGGGCTCTCTGCGGTCCATGACATCACGGTGGGCACAGTGGTGAGGCGTTTCGTCGATGAAAAGCGCCCTCGGCATCGACAACACAGGCCGAGAGATCGCAGATGGTGCTGCCGCCAGGCGAGCGACATTGCAGACGCTCCATTTATGGAACCTGCAGTCCACGTCCGGGCCACCTTTGACAAAGTGGGTCGCTTGGCCAGTGACGATGATCCAGTTATCGCGCTCTCTAGGATTCGCACGCGTCAGCGGTCGTGTGACCGCCGGCTTGTGCATCGGCTCGCGCGAGAACCCCGGAAAATCGACAATCGGCGCCGGCCGAAGCTCAAGGCCGAGCTGCTCTCCCGTTCGCGCCAATAGCGCCGCGGCGCCGGCAGCAAGCTTGTCGACGTGCGGACCCAGAGAGAGTTCGTCAGTGGTCTCGTCCTTCGTGTACTCGAGCAAGGACTCCTCAAATTCCTCAAGCACCGTCAGAAGCATGTTGTCCGCCCCACGCAGCACCAGCGCGGGATAGACCAATACACGCGGCTTTCGCCCGAAAACAGGTGATCCGCTTGCCTCGTAGCTCACGTGAACCGCGTGAAAACATGCGACGAACAAGTCCCTTGTAAGGTAGTTCAAGACCTGTGTAGGCCGCACGTTGAAGGGCGTCTCGGCGGCGAGAGCCTTCTTCGATATCAGCGCAAACAATTCGCTGGCCTGAGCCTTGAAATTCTGCCTTTGAAAGATCTTGATCTTGACGTCTTCGACGGTACCTTCGACGAAGGCCTGCACCGGGTCAACGAACACAACGATCCATTGCCCACTTGTGATCACTGCTCTGGGCAGCGTGTGACCATGTCTGTCTTTCAGACCTTTAACGTAGCCGCCCACTTGATCAATATAGGAATGCCATTGCCCCGCCACCGGAGAGTCTTTCGCCGCCCCACCGCTTCTCCAATGATTGATGCCTTGACCCAACAGGATTGCGGCCTCAAAAGCTACCTTCCTTCGCGGCTCCAGAAACGCTTTATCCCAAGCTTTGGCTTCAATAAGTAAGGCTGGAGCATTGGTGTCTGCTTTGACGCCAAGATAGTCCATGAACGAATGGCACTTACTTTAGCCGCCGCGCCCTCGGAGAAGCGCGTAAGTGCCTGAAGACAAAGGCCGAATTGAGGTGACCGGCCAGGGGCTCGGTAGGATTGGTTGTTTACGAGGCACCCAAACCATCTTGCCAAAGGCCAGCCACCATGAATCGTACTGCCGCCAGCGGCTTGCAGCAACGCCGACGCAGCATTGAGCGCCGGTCGAAATCGACACAGGCGGTGGAATACTTCAACGTGTTGACGAGCCCGCAATTGCTGCAGACGACTGAAGCGCTGCTGCCCGAGCATCGCGAACGGCTGTATCCGCCGACCGTGACGCTGTCGATGTTCATGCGCCAGGTGTTGGAGACCGATGGCTCCTGTCAGAAAGCGGTCAACGGCTGGGCGGCCCAGCGCGCGGCCGACGGCTTGCGTGCGTGCAGCGTTCGCACCGGCGGCTACTGCAGGGCTCGCCAGCGCCTGCCCCTGGAGATGGTCAGCACGCTCGCGCGCCAGACCGGCTGTCTTCTGAGCGAGCGGGCTCGTGCGCAGTGGCTCTGGCGCGGCCGCACGGTCAAGCTGGTGGACGGCACCTGCCTGTCGATGCCCGACACCCCCGAGAACCAGGCCGTCTATCCGCAGCCGAGCACACAGGCCCCTGGCGTCGGCTTTCCCTTGGCTCGACTGGTCGTGGTGATCTGCCTGGCCACCGCGGCGGCGCTGGATGCGGCGATCGGGCCGCATCGCGGCAAGGGCAGCGGCGAACTCGGCCTGGTACGCCGCCTGCTCGAAGGCTTTCGCCCCGGCGAGGTGATGCTCGCCGATGCCCTGTACTGCAACTACTTCCTGATCGCCGCGCTGCTGGCCAAGGGCGTGGATGTGCTGTTCGAGCAGAACGGCTCGCGCATCACGGACTTTCGGCGCGGCCAGTCGCTGGGCACGCGCGACCACATCGTGTGCTGGCCCAAGCCGGCGGCCTGCCCGGAGTGGATGACGCCCGAGCAGTACGCGCACGCCCCGCAGGAGCTGCGCCTGCGGGAGGTGAAAGTGGCGCACCAGGTGCTGGTCACCACGCTGGTGGATCACCGACGCGTCGGCAAGGACGATCTGTCGATGCTGTACGCCCGCAGATGGGGCGTCGAGCTCGACCTTCGCAACCTCAAGACCACCACCGGCATGGACGTGCTGAGCTGCCAGACGCCCGAGATGAACGACAAGCAGCTGTGGGTGCATCTGCTGGCCTACAACGTGATCCGGCTGCTCATGGCACAGGCCGCCGGCAATGCCGGTGTGGACCCGCGCAGCCTGAGCTTCAAGCACACGGTGCAGCTGTGGACCGAGTGGGTGGCGCGAGGAGTTTGTGCGATGAAGGACAACCAGCGGCTGTTCACGCTGATCGCCCAATGCAAAGTGCATATTCCGTTTCATCGTGACCGCAGATTCCGGGATCGTGACCGGGGATTCCGGCGATCGTGACCGGGGGTGAAATCACATATTCCGGCATCGTGACCGCCAATTCCGGGGATCGTGACCGGCACGCCAGTAGGCATGGTGTTGCGCATGTAAATCAACCTTTTGGGCCTGTAGCCTCCAGCAATTTGACTGGAGCCACATGTCCACCCCGAGGATCAACATGCGTAAACTCAAAGACGTCCTGCGTCTCAAACTCACTCAAAGACAAACCCACCAAGAAATAGCCACCGCCCTGGGCATCGCCAAAGGCAGCGTCACCAAATTCTGTACCCTGGCCGCCAGTGCTGGCCTGGACTGGAGCGCCATTGAAGGCATGAGCGAGAGCGCCCTGGAGCAGCGCTTATTCGGTTCTGGCGCCGCCACCTTTGTGCGTCCCGACTATGGTCGCGTGCACCAGGAACTGCGCCGCAAGGGCGTCACCGTCATGCTGCTGTGGCAGGAGTACAGCGCCCAGGTCGCTGAAGACGATTGCGTTGAAGTACCCCTCAAAGCCCTGCGCTACTCGCAGTTCAGCGAGAACTACCGCCAGTTCGCCAAGCGCCTCAAGCGCTCCATGCGTCAGGCGCACCGCGCCGGCGAGAAGATGTTCATCGACTACGCTGGCCCCACCATCGCCCTGTTTGAGCGCGGCGTCGAGGTCGGGCGCGCCAACATCTTCGTCGCTGCCATGGCCGCGTCGGGCTACAGCTTCGCGCTGGCCACGCCGCGCCAAACGGCCGCTGACTGGCTGAGTGCGACGGCGCAGGCCTTGACATTCTTTGGCGGCGTGCCCCAACTCATCATCCCCGACAACCCGCGCGCTTTGGTCACGGTGGCCAACCGCTACGAGCCCCAACTCACCGACACCGTGCTGGACTTCGCGCGCCACTACGGCTGCTCGGTGCTGCCTGCGCGCGCCTACCACCCGCAGGACAAGGCCAAGGTCGAACTCAGCGTGCTGCTGGTCGAGCGCTGGATACTGGCGTGCCTGCGCCATCGGCGCTTTGCCACAGTGCAAGAGGTCAACGACGCCATCGCGCCGCTGCTGGAGCGTCTGAACAATAAGCTGTTTCAAAAGCTACCCGGCAGCCGCGCCAGCGCCTTTGCTGCGCTGGATGCCCCGGCGCTGAGCCCCTTGCCCATGCAGCCCTGGGAGTGGGCCAGCTTCAAGACCGTGCGCGTGCATATCGACAGCCACATCCAATTCGAGGGCCACCACTACAGCGTGCCCCATGCTCTGGTCGGTTTGGCCCTGGAGGTGCGCATCACGGCCCGCGCCGTCGAGGTGCTGCACCGCGGCGAGCGGGTTGCCAGCCACATGCGCTGCGCCCACAAGGGCGGCTACACCACCGTGATCGAGCATCTGCCCCTGAACCACCAGGCCCACGCCCAGTGGACGCCCGAGCGCCTGATCGCCTGGGGCGAGCGCATCGGTGTGGCCTGCGCTGGCGTGGTCACCAAGCTGCTGGAGCGCCAGCGCCACCCCGAGCACGCCTACCGCGCCTGCCTGGGGCTGCTGTCGCTCTCCAAGCGCTATGGCGACACCCGGCTGGAGACGGCCTGCACCATCGCGCTGAGCCTGGGCACCAGCAAATACACGCATATCCGCGACATGCTGGCCAACGGGCGCGACCAAGCCCCGCCCAGCACGCCCGAGTGGAGCAGCCCCACGCACGCCCATGTGCGCGGCCCCAGCTACTACCAATGAAACACAAGCCATCGGAGCCCAACATGATGATCAACACCACCCTGAACCAACTGCGCAGCCTGCGCCTGGAAACCATGGCCCAGGCACTGGAGCAGCAACTGCAGAACAGCAGCAGCACC
>JBOICE010000388.1:0-13901 GCA_050739815.1 Pseudomonas sp.
GTCATGTAGTTGTTGTATTGCGGCAGCGCGATAGCCGCCAGGATACCGATGATCGCGACCACGATCATCAGTTCGATCAGCGTGAAGCCCTTCTGTACCCGCTTGATTCCCATCCGTGCTTTTTTCATCATTGACCCCGGTATTTTAAAGTTACGCAGCGAGGGTGCTGCTGACGGACGGTAGAGCAGGAGGCGTGCCAGATACCTCGATTGAGGTAGAGCGGCGAAAAAGTGACAAATTTTGTCAGGTTGCCTAGCGCTGCGCGGGATGGAAGTGACAATTTTTGTCACCCCACCTGACAGAAATTGGTATCTCGTAAAGCACAATTTAAATCAGAAGTTATCCGCGCCTATATCAGAGCCGCTTCAGCCTCGCGTCGCAACACCAGGCCGCGCAAGACGCGCCCGCCGCCGCGGTTCCACTTCCGGATCTCTGCCGGTACGTCGCCCCATCGACCCGCGTTCACGCGCTTGCGCAGCGTGCTCGCGCGCAGGCTCCCGGCCCCAAGGTTGAACGTCCAGTCGATAATCGCGGCCAGGCGCTCTGGCGTGTCGATACCCGGGCAGAGTTTCAGCACGGCCGGCAGGTAGATCGTGCGCACCTGGTCGAGCAGCATCACCTCCGCGACCACTCGGGTGATGGGAGGGTCGTTCAGCGTCACTGCGCGACCGTCCAGGTACCGGGTCGCCCCGTAGCCGATCGTCGGGACGCCGGCCGGGCACAGATAGGGGCGCAGGTACAGCCCCTCAAAGCGCCTGGCCAGCGCCGCGGCGACCTGGACGGCCAGCGCCCGAAACTCGGCGCCGGTCACGCGCGCCCCTTCGCCAAGATTCGGGTGGCGAAGAAGAAGCCGAGGATCACGCCCACGAGCTCGCGGTCCCAGTCGCTCATCTTGAAGCCTTGTGCGTTCAGAGCGACGACCCAAAGGTAGATGGCGATCGAAGCGGCCAGCGGGCGGATGACGCCGTTCCAGGTGTCGACTATGACGTTGCCCGTCGGCTTCATGCTCTCAACCACCGCCTGGCCAAACGTGGTCGCATCGAGGCGCGAGAGATCAGCTTCAGCCTGTACCGCGATCGTCTTCACGCCGAGCTCGGCCTGCAGTTTGATCGCAGCCAGGTTGCGCTCGTGCGCTGCGGCGTCGAGCTCGCCCTGCAGTCGCATGCGCTCGATCTCGTGCTTCTGCTCTTGGTGAGCGGTCCACGTCTGGCTGATCTGTTCCCAAATCAGTCGAAAGGCTGAGCCGCCGAGGAAGGAAAGGATTGCACTGAACACGGTGTCCTCCGGTTGGTTGTCCAGGTGACACCGTAAGTCGGGGCGGCGCGCTGCCGCCTGCGGACGGATTGCGCTTAAACGTCGATCAGAACGACGGACAGCGCAGGCGCCGGGCCCTCGATCACGCCGTCGCGGAAGTACACAAGGGCGTTGACAGCCGCGTCACCGCGGGCTTGCGCCACACCGCCGCCAGGCAGTTGGATGGACGCCACACCGCCCGTGATTGAGACGACCGTGCCCACTTGGAGCGGTGCATTCGGGAGCAGGCCGCGCAGGAGCTGATAGGGGTTACGCAGTAGCGACATGGGTTTCCACTCCAATTGTTTGGAACACTTCGGGCATGCTCACGTCGACGCTGGTGCTGCGCACGATGCCGATGCGCGTCACGCCGCCGTCGACATACCGCACGAACTTGCCCGGTTGGATCACGCCCGTTTCCTCCAGCACTGGCAGGCGCAGTGAGAGGTGCGCTTGTCGACCGGTGTCGCCGAGAACTGCCAGTCCGCGCTGCCGTGCTGCGTCGGCGTGCGTGATGAGTGCATCCGTCACCATCGGCGCAACGATGTCGCCAGCGGTGCCGCTGCGGGTTACCTGGCCGAGCACGCCCTGCCCTTGGCCGGACACGAACACGCGGTTGTAGCGCGGGCGCTCCAGCCACTCAATCGACTCGCGTGTGGTCACGTCAGCCGGCAGCTCGAAATCGGGTACCAGAGAGTCCCAGTTCCACGGCGCCGTCGGGTACTTGGGCAGCACGTTCAGCGTCTTCAGGCTCGGGTGCGGTTGGATGTAGGCACCGGCCGCACCCGCGATGGCGTTCAGCGCGGTGATATAGCTGCCCTGGTGCGACCAGGCGCCTGCCGGTACCAGCCAATCCGTCGCCGCCCAGTTGACGGTCCAGCCGATGCTAGCGCCGTTGACGGTCAGCGCGTCGTTCATGAGCTGCTGCGCGGTGCGCGCGGCCGAGTTGCTGAAGTTCTGTGTGGACGCATACGGCGCCCCGAGGATCGCCGACTTGCCCTTGCCGCTCACGCGGATAGCCGAGCGCCCGAACGTGCGATCTCGGCTGATCTGTTCAGCCAGTACGCGGTACGCGGTACCGTTGATCACCGCTTCGAGTTCGACCGGCGCGCCGTCCGAGCCCGGCTCAATGGCGTCGAGCGTTTCCGCCGGAAGCGCCGCGTTGAATCCCCAGGTCCAGGAGTCGGCGTCGATGCTCAGGGAGAGCGAGTATGTGGGCAGCATGACGTTCCCGTCCACACGGCGCAGCGAGGTAGTGTTCAGCACGATATAGATCCTCTTGACGGGGACAATGACAGTTTCGCCGTCCGGTGGTTCGACGGGCGGGCATGGGTGGATCGCAAAGTTAAGACGGATGTCGTCGCCAGCGTAGTCCAGCCACGGGCACAGGAATGCCAACGGCTTGCCGCTGCCGTCATAGGGCGGTGTAACCGGTGGCTCGACCGGTGGCTGCTCCCCAGCACCCCAGTACGCCGGGTGGGCCTCCTGCCACGGTAGTTTCGCCGACTTGCGCAGCTTGGTACCCGTGTTGCTGCTCAGGCGCCAGCTCTTGCGCGCGTGTGTGGGCGTCTGCCACGGCAGGTCGGCGGCGGTTCGTGAGCGGTTGCCGTACTGGTAGCCGTCGGTGGTGCTGCGGCGCTTGGCTTGCGCGGTATGCCACTGGTCGACCGGCGCGGCGCGCAACCGGATGCCGTACTCGAAGCGAGAGAACATGATCGACTCGGCGCGGACCGCCTCCTGCCACCGCTCGCCCGCGGGGGCGCGCGCAGTGGCAGCCTGCTCGAACGAGCTACCGAGAGATGAGGCTTGCGGCGCGGCCGGCTGCCAGGTGTCTTGATCGTCCACACGCCGGGTGTGTGCCTGTTGGAAGGCATCTCCGGTCGCGGGCCGGTTCGGTGCCGCGGTCTGCCAGGCGCTGCCCTGCGAGCTGCTCGGCCCCCGGAACACGCTGTTGTCGTAGTTGGCGGTGATATGCACGGTCTGCACCGTGTGCAGCGTCATCACGCAGGCGCCGTCGACGGGCGTGGCGGGCTGGGCGTCGGCGATGATATGCAGCGTCGGCTTGCCGACGTGCATCGCAACAACCCCGTTGACGATTCCGCCATCAGGGTTGAGCGAGAAGTTCAGATCTACATCGTTGCCCGCAGGCGGCGTGTATGACCTGTGGAAGTCGAGATTTACGCTCACGCTTCTACCAGCGTCGCCAGGGAGATAGCAACCACGCCGCCCTCATAGAGTTGGGTGGTGGGGGTACCATCCGCCGACAGCTCCACCTCCTTGCCGCTTCCCGAGGCACCCGCATCCATGTCGGCAACGAACGTGCCCGCGCTATCGGTGATTCGGGCCCAGCTGGCGTTGCCGGTCCGGCTGGCCAGCGCCGAGCCACCCAGCGTCAGCGTCAGCGTGGTGCCCGAGATGCTGCCGGCCGACGGGTCGGCGAACAGCTGGGTCACCAGCAGGTTCTGCGTGGTGATGGCGGCGCCGGTGGTCGGGCGCGTGCCATCGTAGATCAGCAGCCTGCCGACACCGGCGCCTGCGTCAATGGCGCGGGTCAGTGCCTGTAGCCGGTCATTGATCACGGCGGTGGAGAGGGCGAGCGTCACAGGATCTCCTCGGTGAGGGGAATCAGGATGGGCGGGCCGGACGGAATGTACTTGCGCAGCGCCACCCAGTCGTAGGAGGTGTTGCTATTGACCGGCGTCGTCATGTTCCGATGCAGCGACACGTAGGCCGCCGCCGTTCCCGCGCCGGTACGGGTGGCCACCACCTGGCCGTTGATCCGCAGCGCCGCACTGCCATCGGAGGCGCGGCCGAGGGCCAATCGTCCGGTGGTGGTGAGGCTGTAACTGCCCGAGTTGCCGAGCACCATACCGGGGGTGAACTGCCCGTTGGTCGAGGCTGCCGCTTCTGCGTTGATCGCCAGTTTGGAAGAACCCGTCACCTGCGTGTTGGGGTTGGGGGTCTCCAGCGCTGCAACGCTATTCATGGCGGCGCCAGACCCGGGGCCGCTAACGAAACCAAACTGCCCCGTGATGGCTGACGACCCTCCCGAGGCGAAGGTGAACGAGGTTACGGCGGCCAGCAGTTCCAACCCAGCAGCGTAAGTGGCGACTGAGTTGAACCACTGGGGGCTGCCCGCGCTATTCGTGTTCATGATCGAATTGGCGACAGTGGAGAAACCATTCGGATTCGCCCACTTGGCGGCGTCCAGCGTGCCCCCGTCGAAGTCATCGAACAGCGTCGGGAACACCGTGGCGCCACTGCTGGTCTTGGTCGGCCGCACCCCGGCGCCGTAGTTCATGTAGATGTCGACCGGCCCGGCATCGAGATCCCCGGGCAGTTTGACCCAGTAGAAGGCAATCCGGTCGCCGATGCTGCCGGTGACCAGTTCCAGCCAGAAGTCCAGTTCGTTGCCGCTGGTGTCGGTGAACTTGATGTCGGAGTCACCATTCTTCGTCAGCGGGAAGACCTTGGTCGTGACCCGCGCGTCCGACATACTGTAGGCCGCCGCCGCGATATTGATCGGCGCCCCGTTCTCGGCCACGCGAATCAGTACCGGGTAGCCGGTGCCCAGACCGGAGCCTCCCGCCGTGAACCGCAGCTTCTGCCGCGCCGACACCGCCACCGTCCCGCCGACCGCCGTGATGTTGTCCTGCACCACCGCGTTGTAGGTCTTGGTGTAGTCTCGCCCCACCACCAGATACGACTTGGTCGCATCGACGCCGGGGATCGAGTAGTTGCCGCTGGCGTCGCTCCAGGCGGCGCGAATCGTCGTCATCGACGCGAGTTCGATCAGCGCCACCCGGCGCTGCGCCGGCAGGTTATTGACCGTCACCTGACCGGCCACGGTGCCGGAGCCACCCCAGGCCACGTCCTTGACCCGCCCCAGGTTGGTCGGCATGGCCAGCACCTTACGGGAGAACAGGGTCAGCGTCCGACTGAGGATGCGCGACAGCTTGACCTGCAGCGGCTTCGGCGCCGGTGGGTCGGTGTAGGCATTGCCGGGCGGGGCGAACGGTGCGGAATACCGGGCCCATCCGGTCAAGATGGAGATCTCGTCCAGGAAGCCGTTCAGGCTGTACTGGCCGGAGATATAAGCCGAGGCGCCAAGGCGAATCCGGGTCTGCGCCACGCTGTACGAACTGGAGTCGGAAACCGGACCTCCTGCAAGCACGCCGTCGATGTACAGCGAGATCTGAGAGCCCTTTCGCACCAGCGCCACGTGCGAGTACGTGCCGACCGCCAGCGCCACCGACGAGGTGATCGAGGCGCTGTTGAACGGGTAGAACACCACCTTGCCGTTGCTGTCGACCATCAGGCAGATATACGGACCCGAGGTCGAGAGCGGGCGGAAGTCGATCAACACGCCATAGTTGCCCGCCGTTGGCTGCGACTGCATGTTGACCTGCATCTCGATGGTGAACTCACCCGTGCTCTGGCTGAGCTGGGCGTCGTTGACCGTGATGTCGACGTAGTCCTGGTTCTGCGTGGCGCTCATGCTGCCGGAGAACCGCAGCGCCGAGTTGCCGAACTTGGGGTTGGCCGTGCTGATCTTGGCGTTGTTGAACGCCAAGATCTTACGCCCCATGGGTGTGGAGTCGACGATGGTCGTGCTGTTGTCCGCCCCCTCGCAGGGCAGCAGCAGATTGTGGTAGTCGATCAGCAAGGCAGCGAAGGGGACGGCAGTCGGAGTGAACCCGGCCGTGTAGCGGGCCACGCCCTTCGTGATGCGCACCTCGTCGTAATAGGCTTCCAGCCATGTTGTCCCGGCAGTGAAGTTCGACTGCCCCAGCGCGACGTTGATGCCGGCGGTCGTGTTGACCGCGCCGGCGAGCGTGGCCGACCCCTTGGCCACCCCGCCGACCCAGACCTGCCAGGCGCTGCCCGCGCGCGTCAGCGCGACATGGGCGAAGGCTCCGGTCGGCAGGTCACCGGACGCGCCCGCAATCAATTGTGCGCCGTTGACCGAGACGTTGACCTCGCCGTTCGCGCCGCGCCAGATCAGCCAGTCGGTGCCGGCCCCAGCCCCATCCCATCGTCCAATGATGGCGCCGCCGTCCGCGCCCTGCGATACCGGCCACACGAACGCCTCGACCGTGAAGTCGACGCTGCCGAAGTTGAACCCCAACGAGCTGCCCACCACGGCGTAGTTGCCGTTGGCGTTGCCGGTCTTCAGCGAGGCGGTGCCGAACTGCTTCTGCGCGGTCGATAGCGCCGCCGTGCCCTTGCACGCGGGGGCGAGCAGGAAGCCGGATTGATCCAGCAGCGTGGTGGAGCCGTTGGTGCCGTCGCAGTGCAGCAGCAGGGAGACGTTGCTCTGATATTGGTCTGCCATATCCTAGTCCTTAGCGCCACGGTCCCGTGATGTCCATCAGGCTCACCCCCCACAGGGTGCCGACCGCAGCGGTAGCCGCCCCGTGCGCAAGGGCCATCCCTTGTCGGCCGGGCAGCGAGTCCAGTGTGGGGAACCTGTATCGATTGGGGATCGGCCAGGTCTGCGTACTCATGTTCTGCGTGAAATGGTAAAAGCCCGGGAACTGGCCGCGAATGCCGCCGTCGTGAACGACGTTCAGCTGCGTGGTCAGCACCCCGTAGTCATGCGGTCCTGGGAAGGTGCCCCCCTGATACAGATAGCTGCTGCCGCCGGAGGCAGTCTGCGACCCGGCCTGCTGGTGCATGGCACCGATCTTGTAGGCGTGGATGGGGGTCACCAATCGGTTCGCCATCCGTGGCAGGTAGGCGTTGCCCTGGGCGGAGCCATAGCTCCACGACAAATCGGCGCCGTTCACGGCGCCGCTATTGGTGTAGTCGCCGACTGCTCCCACCAGGCACATCGCATAGATGTCGGTGCCGGCGGTGTTCTGCGGCAGCAGATCCCCGAAGAACCACATCTGGCCGTTACCTACAGTCGAGGGCTCGACCCACATATAGAAGCAACGCTCGTCACCGAAGATCATCCAGTTGCGGGCCGTGGCATTGGACGTGCTCGACTTCGGGAAGTACAGGCCGGGCGACACCTGCTGTGCCGTACTCGGGAACTGGTTCACCCCGGTATTGATGTCGGTCATCGTCTCGTAGCCGTAGCCGCGAGCATTGAGGGTGCCGGTGTCATCGAGACGCAGGTAGCCGCCAAAGCTGCCGGCAGCGGTAGAGGTATAGGCTGCGAGATTGGTGCCCGAATACGCCTTGCTCCACCCCTGTCCCAGCGGCGAAACCTTGGCGGTAATCGAGCCGGTCGCGGTCTGGTCGCTGATGCCAGGGGCGGCGAACTTGATCTGCGTGGTGCTGACATAGGTCACCACCTTGTCACCGTTCAGCCCGCTCGGCGTGGCGCCGGCGATCAGCGCGGTAGAGCCCGGCTCGAAACTGTGACCGGCGTTGATGGTCACCGTCGCCACGTTGCCGGCGACCACGATGGAATCGACGGTTTTCAGCCCGTAACCGTTGATCAGCACGGCGTCCAGCAGCGCGATCAGCGCCCCCGCCACGCCATTCAAGACCGGGTGCCCGCCGCCTTGCGCATAGGAGCTATAGATTTTCACTGTCATGTTGAGTTTCCTTTACGAGCGCCACGGGCCGATGGGGTCGAGGAAGCATTGGCCAAAGTAGGAACTGATCAGCGCCGGGCACCCCACCTTGAGCGTGAGCACCAGCTTGCCCGGGGCCACATCGGTGGCGGGAACCTGGTCGAGATGGTTCAGGCTGGTGTAGGCGCCGGTCGCCGATTGCGGGCAGTGGTACAGCCCCGGAAACGCGCCACGAAGCCCCGCCGAAGTTTCATAAGCGAGCACCGGGAGGATCATCATGGCGTTGTCGGCGGGGTTGGGCCAGTACGACAACGGGAAACTGGTGTAACCGCCGTTCCCCATCGAATAGACCGTGGAGCCGGCCGCAACGGACGCCCCGCGCGGGCACCCTACCGCCCCGCCAATCTGCGTCCACGACCGAGCGAGATAGATCCCGGTGCCCGAACCGCCGGTGCTGGCAGACGCGCCCAGGCAGGAGGGAGTCACCTGGCCGGAACCATAAAAGGTGCCTGGCCCTCCGGCAATCACGCAGTGGTACTGATCGGTGGACCCCTGCTGCAGGATGTCGCCAAAGAACGACAACACCCCCCCCGTCGGGGCCGAGTTGTAGGGCACCAGGTACAGGTAGAAGCAGCGCTCATCGCCGAAGATGATCCACGCGCGGGCCGTGCTTGTGTTGTCCGTCGCCCGCGTCCACCACAAGCCGCCAACCTGTTGCACCGCCGTCGGGAAGGCACCGGTGTACGAGTTGATGTCGGTCATGACCTCGCAGCCCCACACCGCCGCCGACCCGGTCCCTCGGTTATTGGTGTCGTCCACGCGCAGATACATGCCGGTGGCCAGCGGATCACTGGGCTTGTACGCCGCGAGGTTGGTGCCGCTGAATGGCTTGGTCCAGCCGAGGGGCGTGATCTTGGCGGTGATGGTGCCACTGGCCGCGCCGTCGGTCACCCCAGGACACGCGAACTTGAACGTCGTCGCCGACACGACCGTCAGACGGAAGTCACCGTTCAGCCCGCTCGGCGTGGCGCCGGCGAGGGTCGCCACCTGGTTCAGCAGGAAGCCATGGGGCGAGGCCGTGGTGGCCGTGGCGACGCCACTCGCTACCACCAGCGACGACAGCGTGATCAGGCCGTACCCATCCTTCAGGCAGGCATCGAGCACGCCGATCAGCGACCCCGCCAACCCGCTGATGGTCGGGGCGCCCACGTTCAGGCTGTAGAAAGTCTTTACCGAAGTTGCTGGCATCGTGTCCTCTTATGCGTCGATGTCGCCACGAATCTGCACACGGAAGCTGTCGGACTGACCCGACGGGCTCGACTGCAGAACCGTGCGCGCCAGCCACAGCGGGTAGTTGGCGGCGGCAGTATTGAACCGCAGCACATTACCGGCTGCCCAGCCTCCGCCCCAGCCCAGCGCCAGCAGCGTGAAGAATGGCTGCCCGGTGGCCGGGTTCGTCGGCGAGCAGTCGGAGTTGACGGTTCCCACCGCGATCTGGCCAACGCTCTCGCCGATCACGCGGAAGTTGATCGTGTCGGTAAACACGATGGCCCAGCGCTCCTGGATACAGCTCTTGTCGGTCAGCGTCAGCGGGTAGCTCGTGAAGTTGTAGGTCGACGACGGGCTGCCGCCGGACACCGTGTCGGAGAACACGCTAGCCCACGTCGCCTGCGTGAACGACAGCGACCGGCGTGCCTGCAGATCGCCCATGATCAGTGCCGACGACACCCGGCTCTCGTCGGCCGGATAGGCGTGCGTCAGCTGGCGCATCAGCGTCAGCTGACCGGTGATCTGTACGTCTGACAACAGGCTCATGTCCTCGACCCGGTTCTCGACGTAGATCGTACCTGTCATGCCAGCGGTCGACACCGTGCCGTTGAACGTCAGCGTTCCGGCGTCCAGGTTGGTGCTGTACATACCCGGGCTCATCACCACCGGCGGCGTCGACGAGTCGATCACACGCATCGAGGCGACGCGCACGCGGCCTACGTCGACCACCAAGCCCGACGACGGCGTGACCGCCTGCTTAGCGGTGTGATGCACCACCACCACGTCGCCGGCGCGGAAGATCGGCACGCGGCCATCCTGCGGCAGCCGCACCGGGTCCAGGCCAAGGATCGAGCTGTCCAGTGGCAGGTACGTGAAGGCGACCGCATTGAACAGGATCTGATCGGCGAAAACGGGAAGCGGTTTGAAAATCTTGCCATCGGTCTGCACAGCGGCGGCGTTGTACCAGATCGCCGATTCATTGCCGGCGGCAGTCACCATCGCGCCGAAGCGGATCTTAACCACGCCCGAGGTGTAGTCGATGTTGCCGAAGCACTTGCCGGCCGAGTTGATGATGCCGTTGGCGTCGGCGGTCACCGAGTACGGCGCCCCGGAAAGCGGCACCACGCGGATCTGCAGCGAGCCCGGCACCACCGGCGCGGCCGGCACGCGGAACACCACGTAGTCGGCCGGCTGGCCATTGATTGTGGTCAACAGCGACTGCAGCGCGATCACGTTCGACACGCTGGCCGCCCAACTGGTCAGCGTGCAGTCGCCGGTCGCGTAGCTGACGGTGCCGACCTGCGTGGCAGAGCCGGTGGCCGGGTCCAGGTCGGTGAAAAGGAAGCCGCTGCGGTCGAAGTAGGTCTTGCCGCCCCAGGTGAACATCACCGAGCCCGGCACGATGGGCTCTGCGAATTCCCGGGTCAGGTCGAAGTTCATCGTGTTCCAGGTGTACGTCTGCGTGTTGTTCCCTGGCGTATCGGACGCGCGGTACTCCACATCGACCACGCCCGTCTCATCGTTGGGGAACAGTGCGGCGGCGTTGTAGTACGTGATCCCGACCAGCGTGTTGCGATACACCGGATCGTTGCGGTCGGGCCAGCCGTTGGCGCCCTTCTGGTAGCCGATCAGCGTCGACTGGTAGTTCGGCTGCGGCACGCTGACGGTGCGGTCCGGGTTGAACGACAGCGTGCCGGCCGTGTAGTTGACCGCCCCGCTGGCCACGGTCGCGCCGTTGCCGGTAGTGCTCGACGGCAGCACCAGGTTGCCCGAACTGTCGTCCTTGGTGTTCACGGTCGGGTCGATAGCGATGTACTGCATCGCCGCCGGCACGCCGCTGATCACCGAGTAGTCGTTGATCAGCACGTTCCAGTTCACGCGCAGGCTGCCGGCGACGATGTTGGTGTCGTCGAGCGCCAGGTTCAGCTTGCCGTTGCCGTCGCGCAGCGGGTGCGTGAAGGTTTTGGTTTTCCTGATCGAATACTGGTAGGCCAGCATGAACACCGTGCCCATCGCCGGGATCAGCGTCGGCACCACCTCGACCAAGTACTGACCGTTCTGCCAGCGCACGTAGCCGGTGCCGTCACCGCTCAGGATACCGTTCGCATCCGAGGTGGCCGTCGCCGTTCCGCCGCCGACCTTGAGCCAGGTGATCGACACCGACGACAGGATCAGCTTCTGTGTGCTGGTGGTGGCGACCTGGAACTGCACGCGCGGGGACTGCACCGTGGTGTTCTGGCGGTTGAAGTACTCGGCCGGCGTGCTCCAGAAGAACAGCACCGAGCTGTCCACGTCGGGCAGCGCGCCCAGCGTCAGCACCACGGTACCGGTGGTGTAATTGACCGTGCCCGAGCCGATGGCGCCGTCCGAGCCCTTGATAACCCCCTGGTTGCCGGTGGTACCGGTGTCGACCATCTCGTACCAGTTGCCCTGCGCCATGTACGACACCTTCAGCGCGCGCGGCTTCGGCGGCGGATTGAGGGTGATCGTATAAACGTTGCCGCGGTTGGTCTGATCCACGTCGATGGACGCGGTTTCCGACACCCGCACCGGCGCTGCTGCCGGCTTGTAGTTGAAGCCGATCTGGCCGGTGGTGCCAATCGACGCATTCAGGATCACCGTGCCGGTGGCGTAGTCGATAGTGCCGACCGCGACCGCGTTCAGGATCAACTGGCCGGTGCCATCGTCGAGCAGACCGGCCACGCCGGGGCAACGGAAGCTGCCCGGCACCACACCCATGCTGAAGTAGTTCTTCTGCGGGAACACGCCGGACACGCCGACCGTGCGCGACTGCTCGACGCCGCTGGCTCCGCTGGCGATCAGTGGCGACAGGTTGCCGGCCGCGTTCAGGTCGGCCAGGGCGGTCTGCGACTGCGCGCTCGGTACCAGTTGGCTGAAGATCGAGTCGACAATGACTCGGATGTCACCCAGGCTGGCGGCGGCGACCATCTTCTCGATGCCGTAGTACACGGCGGCGTTGGCCACGCGGGTGTCGCGGCAGATCGCCTTAGCCGAGATGTCGTCGTAGGGGCTGGCGACCGGGCCTAGGAAGTCATACAGCAGCGGGTTGGCGATGGTGCAGGTCACCACCAGGGCGTTCCACTTCACGCCGTTGCTGGCCGTGAACTCCCGGATCAGCGACTCGACCTTAGTGATGCGCACGTACTGCGAGATCTCGGTGGTTTTGGCCTCGTCCTGGATCAGCACCAGCGTCTGGCCCACCTTCGGCAGTGCGTCGCCGGGCTTGCCCAGCAACTGGATCGCGCGCTGTCCCTGCAGTTGAGTCTCCAGCAGTTGCCCCGGCCACTTCACGCCGCGCGCCAGGTACGACTCGACGCGATTCTTGGCGTCGGTACGCACGTCGGTCCAGCTCTTGGTGCTGAACAGCGTCACGCTGACATTCGGGTCGGCGGGCTCCTGCAGAATGATCGAGTGCGAGCCCAGGTACGTATCGGTGCCCGTGACCTGAATCGCCGGATAAGCCTTGCGCAAGCCGATGCGGCCGTACACACGGTCGAGTTCCGATACGTCGGGAAACAGATTGTTGGATACGCCGTCGACGACCTCGTTGGCCGTGATCCTGCCGCCCCCGTTGTCGGTATCGAGCAGCACCTCGCTTTTCATCAGCTTGATGTCGCTGGTCGTGATGGTCATTACTTAAATCTCCATGAGCCGCAGGGTGGCTAGGTAGAAGTCCGCCCCGATCACGTCGCTGTAATGGACAACCGGGTGGGCTTCGAGTCCGGCGCCGTCGTGGTGTCGGAAGATCACCGTGTATGCCTGCCCGCGCAGTGTAAGAGTCATCTCTTGCCCAGCGACTGCGGCCCAATTTCGCAGTTGATCGACCACGGCGCGTTGCACCCAGCCGCTCTCATCGTCCGCCGGCTCCAGGGTGATCGGGCGCCCAGCAATCCGCGTGGCGACGCTGACGATCAGAGCGCCGGTGATGGTGCGCTGCGCCGTCTGCTCGACGGGCGCCCAGTTGTTTTCGTCCGACCAGTACAGGTCGGGGTTCAGGGTGACGCTCGTCGCGCCGACCGCCAGAGTGATGCTCATGTGTTGGACCTCCCCGAGAGGCTTTCGAGTTGTCGCATGACGGCTGTCAGGTTCGAGGCGTCACCGTCCGAAGCGACATTGACCGGGGTGTTCTTCCCGTTCAGGTTGATGTTGACCGTCTTGGTGCCCGCAGCCTTCGGCGTGCCCGAGGCGTCTGTCTTCTTCGCTGCGAGCGCGTGCACGGCTTCGAGGATGTTGCGAGACTGGTTGTAGGCCGTCTCGGCGCTCCGCGCACCTTCGAGCGAAAATTGCGAGCGGTACTGCTGCATGACGTTGCGGTTGTAGTTCGCAGCGTCGAATGCGGCCTGCGCCGTCTTCAGATCGTCGGCGCCGAGCGTGCCGCGGGTCTGCTTCTCCACGAGCGAGGCAATGGCGTCGTTCTGCGAGGCGGTCACCATGTGCGGGTTCGCGTTGTTGCCGCCGCGCCCCTGGCCCGTGGTGGTGTTCTGTGCGTTCGTCGACTCGGTATTGCGCAGACGGATGGCGTCGATTTCCAGCTGCAACTGCCGGACCTGCTGCTCGCCGGCCTGCGCCTCCTGCAGCTTGGCCTGCGCATTGCGGATGCGCAGTTCGATCTCCTCCTGCTTCGCCGTGGTCAGTTCACCCTTGGCAGCCAGTTCTGCCCGGTTGGCCTCGGCCGCCGCGATGGTCTGCTTCGTCTCGACCTCGACCGCCTCGATGTGCTTGCGCACCACGTCGATCTGGATTTGCTTCTGGCGGATCTGGTATTCCTGCGCCTCGGCCACCCGCCCGTAC
>JBOICE010000389.1:0-2946 GCA_050739815.1 Pseudomonas sp.
TCGCTTAGCGACTCCTTGTTGGGCATCACTGCGTTCAGCACCAACCAACTTCAGCGCCGACCTACGAGAGCGCCGACCTACTTTGGTGTGGGCCTCAGGGCCGAATCGCCGCCAGATGGTTCAGCGCATGGATGTCTTCGCGCGAATTTTCAGTCTGAAACAAACAGGGCGCGGTAAATACCGCGCCCTCTAAAGCTCAGCTGTCAGCCTTAGAGCAGTTCCACCGCTACGGCAGTGGCTTCGCCGCCACCGATGCAGAGGGACGCGACACCGCGCTTGCCGCCGGTGTTACGCAGTGCGTTGATCAAGGTCAGGATGATCCGCGAGCCAGTGGAACCGACTGGATGGCCCTGAGCGCAGGCGCCGCCGTAGATGTTGACCTTGGCGTGGTCCAGGCCGTGCTCACGAATGGCCAGCATGCTGACCATGGCGAAGGCTTCGTTGATCTCGAACAGATCCACATCGTCCTTGCTCCAGCCGGTTTTCGCGAACAGGTTGCTCATGGCGCCGATGGGGGCGATGGTGAACTCGCTCGGGTCCTGGCTCTGGGTCGCGTGGCCGACGATCTTGGCCAGCGGCTTGAGGCCACGGCGGGCGGCTTCTTCGGCGGTCATCAGCACCAGCGCGCTGGCGCCGTCGGAGATCGAGCTGGCGTTGGCCGCGGTAATGGTGCCGTCCTTGCGGAACGCAGGTTTCAGGGTTGGGATCTTTTCCAGGTTGGCGTTCAGTGGCTGCTCATCGTCTTTGACCTGCACATCACCTTTACGGGTGACGACGCTCACTGGAACGATCTCGGCGTTCAGCGCGCCATTGGCGATAGCGGCCTGGGCACGCTTCAGCGATTCGATGGCATAGGCGTCCATCTCTTCGCGGCTGATGCCGTACTTGTCTGCGGTTTCCTGGGCGAAGGAACCCATCAAACGGCCGCTGCGTGCATCCTCCAAGCCATCGAGGAACATGTGGTCCTTGATCTCGCCGTGGCCCATGCGCAGCCCGGTGCGGGCTTTTTCGATGAGGTAGGGGGCGTTGGACATGCTTTCCATACCGCCCGCGATCATCACGCTGTTAGTGCCGGCTTTGAGCAGGTCATGGGCCAACATCACGGCCTTCATACCCGAGCCGCAGAGCTTGTTGATGGTGGTGCAGCCGGTAGCGCTGGGTAGCCCGGCATTCAGCGCGGCTTGGCGGGCGGGGCCTTGTTTGAGGCCGGCGGGCAAGACGCAACCCATGATCACTTCTTCTACGTCAGTCGCTTGGATGCCGGCGCGGGCCACTGCTTCGCGAATGGCCGCTGCGCCCAACTCGACGGCGGGGACGCTGGACAGGCTGCCCTGGAAGCCGCCCATGGGAGTACGGGCGCCGCTGACAATGACGATATCGGACATCAAGGTTACCTCTATAACTTTACTGGCTCTGTGAATGGCCGGCTGTGACCGGACGTTGCGGACAATTCTACCGCGTGACTGGAAGCGGCTGAACAGTCATTCGTCAAATCATTCTTAGGACTGATTTCTATAGTTACCTAGGGCCCTAGAGTACATGCCAGTCAGAAAACAACATGTATTGAGCAGGTGTTTCTATGTTGCAGACCCGCATCATTCCCCCGGCCGAAAATGCCTATCCTTACCCCCTGTTGATCAAGCGCCTGCTGCTGTCCGGTAGCCGTTACGAAAAAACTCGCGAAATCGTTTACCGCGACAGCGTTCGCTACAGCTATGCGACCTTTAACGAGCGGGTCGCGCGTTTGGCTAACGCGCTCACGGCGGTGGGGGTAAAGGCCGGTGATACCGTGGCGGTGATGGACTGGGATAGTCACCGCTACCTGGAGTGCATGTTTGCCATTCCGATGCTCGGCGCGGTGTTGCACACCATCAATATCCGCCTGTCGCCCGAGCAGATTCTCTACACCATGAATCATGCGGAAGATAAGTTTGTGCTGGTCAACAGCGAGTTCGTGCCGCTGTACCAGAGCATCGCCGGCCAACTGACAACCGTAGAGAAAACCCTGCTGTTGACCGATGCGGCGGAAAAAAGCGCAGCGCTGCCTGGCTTAGCTGGTGAGTACGAAGAGCTGCTGGCGGCTGCCGATACCCAGTATGACTTCGCCGATTTCGACGAAAATTCCCTGGCTACCACCTTCTACACCACCGGTACCACGGGCAATCCGAAAGGGGTGTATTTCACCCATCGCCAACTGGTGTTGCACACCCTGTCCATGGCCAGCGTGCTGGGTAGCGTGGACAGCATCCGCCTGATGGGTAGCGATGACGTCTACATGCCGATCACCCCGATGTTCCACGTGCATGCCTGGGGCGTGCCCTACGTGGCCACCATGCTGGGTGTGAAGCAGGTCTACCCAGGGCGTTACGACCCGGAACTGTTGGTCAAGCTGTGGCAGAAGGAGAAGGTCACCTTCTCCCATTGCGTACCGACCATCTTGCAGATGGTGATGAATGCCAAGGCTGCGCAGGGCGTGGATTTTGGCGGCTGGAAGTTGATCATCGGCGGCAGTGCGCTGACCCGTGCACAGTATGAAGCGGCCAAGGCCCGTGGCATCCAGCTCACCGCCGCTTACGGAATGTCCGAGACTTGCCCGTTGATCTCTTGTGCACATCTCAACGAGGAGCTGCTGGCCGGCAGTGAGGACGAGCGCATTACCTACCGCATCAAGGCCGGCGTGCCGGTGCCGCTGGTCGAGGCGGCGATTCTTTCGGCCGATGGCCAGTTCCTGCCAGCCGACGGTGAGTCTCAAGGCGAGCTGGTGCTGCGCGCACCCTGGCTGACTCAGGGTTACTTTCGCGAGCCGCAGAAGGGGGCCGAGCTCTGGGAGCACGGTTGGCTGCACACCGGCGATGTGGCGACCCTCGATGGCATGGGCTTCATCGATATCCGCGACCGCATCAAAGATGTGATCAAAACCGGTGGCGAATGGATCTCCTCCCTGGA
>JBOICE010000390.1:0-4620 GCA_050739815.1 Pseudomonas sp.
ACCGTGCAGTCGGCACAGAAGTCTCTAAAAGCCTGACTCCGGGGCAGGCCTTCGTGAAGATCGTCCGCGCCGAGCTCGAAGAGCTTATGGGGGCGGCCAACGAGGATCTGGCGCTCAACTCGACACCACCAGCGGTGGTGCTGATGGCGGGCCTGCAAGGTGCAGGTAAGACCACCACGGTCGGCAAGTTGGCGCGCTTCCTGAAAGAGCGCAAGAAAAAGACGGTGATGGTGGTCTCGGCAGACGTTTACCGTCCGGCGGCGATCAAGCAGTTGGAAACCCTGGCTGCCGATATCGGAGTGACCTTCTTCCCCTCGGATCTTAGCCAGAAGCCGGTGGCTATCGCTGAGGCGGCAATCAAGGAAGCCAAGCTCAAGTTCATCGATGTCGTGATCGTCGACACTGCTGGTCGCCTGCATATCGATGCCGAAATGATGGCCGAGATTCAGCTGGTTCACTCTGCGATCAAGCCAATAGAGACCTTGTTCGTGGTAGACGCCATGACGGGTCAAGACGCCGCCAACACCGCCAAGGCCTTTGGTGACGCTCTGCCGCTGACCGGCGTGGTGCTGACCAAGGTCGACGGCGATGCTCGTGGTGGTGCGGCGCTGTCGGTACGGGCGATTACCGGCAAACCAATCAAGTTCATCGGTATGGGCGAGAAGAGCGATGCTCTGGAGCCCTTCCACCCCGATCGTATCGCTTCGCGCATCCTCGGTATGGGGGACGTGCTCAGCTTGATCGAGCAGGCCGAGCAGAGCCTCGATCGAGAAAAAGCCGACAAGCTGGCGAAGAAGCTGAAGAAAGGCAAAGGCTTCGATCTGGAAGACTTTCGCGATCAGCTGCAGCAGATGAAAAGCATGGGCGGTCTCGGTGGGTTGATGGATAAGCTGCCGAATATCGGTGGGGTCAACCTGGCGCAAATGGGTAATGCCCAGGGCGCGGCGGAGAAGCAGTTCAAGCAGATGGAGGCCATCATCAACTCGATGACTCCAGGCGAGCGGCGTGATCCGGACGTGATCAGTGGCTCGCGCAAGCGCCGTATCGCCATGGGCTCCGGTACCCAGGTGCAGGACATTGGGCGGCTGATCAAGCAGCACAAACAGATGCAGAAAATGATGAAAAAGGTCACCGCCAAAGGCGGTATGGCCAAGATGATGCGCGGCATGGGCGGGATGTTTCCAGGCGGCATGCCGAAGATGTAAGGACGCTGTCGATAGGCGGCTGAAAAAGAGATTTGCAAAAAGCCTGATAATCCTTAGAATATGCGGCCTTTCGGGCCTAGTGCCCAGCATGCATTTTTAGTTTTGCAGCACCGACTACAGGAACGATGTTCACATGGTAACCATCCGTCTTGCCCGTGGCGGCTCCAAGAAGCGCCCGTTTTACCACCTGACCGTGACCGACAGCCGCAATGCGCGCGACGGTCGTTTTGTTGAGCGTATTGGCTTCTTCAACCCGGTTGCCGCTGGTGGTGAAGTGCGTCTGTCCGTTGATCAAGAGCGTGCTACCTACTGGCTCGGCCAGGGTGCGCAGCCGTCTGAGCGCGTTGCTCAGTTGCTCAAGGATGCCGCTAAGGCAGCAGCCTAAGCAGCATGAACGCGACGCCAGCTCCCGCCGATGATTTGATCGTCATCGGTAAGATTGTTTCGGTGCACGGTGTTCGCGGCGAGGTGAAGGTCTTTTCCTTTACCGATCCGATTGACAACCTGCTGGATTACCATCGCTGGACGCTTAGGCGTGACGGTGAGGTTCGACAGGTTGAGCTTGCCAGTGGACGTTCGCAGAACAAAGTCCTCGTGGCAAAGCTGAAGGGGCTCGATGACCGTGAAGAGGCACGCCTTCTCGCGGGTTTCGAAATTTGTGTGCTCCGCAGCTTGCTCCCAGATCTGACCGACGGCGAGTACTACTGGTACCAGCTGAAAGGTTTGAACGTTATCGACCAAGCCGGGCAATTGCTCGGGCGCATCGATCACCTGCTGGAAACTGGTGCTAATGATGTGATGGTGGTCAAACCCTGCGCAGGCAGCCTGGATGATCGTGAACGCTTGCTGCCCTACACGGCACACTGCGTGTTGACGGTTGATCTAGCCGCTGGCGAGATGCGGGTTGACTGGGATGTGGACTTTTAAGCAACTGGTTAGTAGGAATCATGGCTAGCCTGCGTGTTGAAGTCATCAGTTTGTTCCCGGAAATGTTTGCTGCCATCAGCGAATACGGCATTACCAGCCGCGCGGTTAAGCAGGGGCTATTACAGCTAACCTGCTGGAATCCACGGAGCTACACCGAAGATCGCCACCAGACGGTGGATGATCGACCTTTTGGTGGCGGTCCGGGCATGGTGATGAAGATCAAGCCTCTGGAAGGCGCTTTGGCGGATGCCAAGCAAGCCGCTGGAGATAAGGCGAAGGTGATTTACCTGTCGCCGCAAGGCCGTCAACTGAAGCAGTCGGCGGTCCGCGAACTGGCGAAAGAGGAGGCTCTGATCCTCATCGCCGGGCGCTATGAAGGCATCGATGAGCGTTTCATTGAAGCGCATGTCGATGAAGAGTGGTCGATTGGTGATTACGTACTCTCCGGTGGCGAGCTGCCGGCGATGGTCCTGATCGATGCGGTGACGCGTCTGCTGCCCGGTGCATTGGGTCATGCGGATTCGGCCGAGGAAGACTCATTTACGAATGGCTTGCTCGACTGCCCGCACTACACCCGGCCGGAGGTGTATGCGGATAAGCGTGTTCCCGACGTGTTGCTGAGTGGCAATCACGCACATATCCGGCGTTGGCGTTTGCAGCAGTCCCTTGGTCGGACTAGTGAACGGCGCGCCGATCTTCTGGAAAGCCGCTCGCTTTCTGGAGAAGAGAAAAAGCTGTTGGCGGAGTATCTCCGGCAACGGGACGATAGTTAACGTATCGATGGCGAACCAGTTGGTTTGTCTTAGGAGCACAGCATGACTAACAAAATTATTCTGCAACTCGAAGCAGAGCAGATGAGCAAAGAGATTCCTCCTTTTGCTCCGGGCGACACCGTAGTCGTTCAGGTTAAGGTGAAAGAAGGTGATCGTTCGCGTCTGCAAGCGTTCGAAGGCGTAGTAATTGCCAAGCGTAACCGTGGTGTGAACAGTGCCTTCACTGTTCGTAAAATCTCCAACGGTGTTGGCGTTGAGCGTACTTTCCAGACTTACAGCCCGCTGGTTGATAGCCTGGCTGTGAAGCGTCGCGGTGACGTACGTAAAGCCAAGCTTTACTACCTGCGCGATCTGTCCGGCAAGGCAGCTCGTATCAAGGAAAAACTGGTTTAATCCCAGTTTTCTTTGCGAAAAAAGCAGCCCGCGGGCTGCTTTTTTCTTGCCTCGGATTTTCCAAAGGCATGCGTTCCCAGTGAGTAGCACCTGCCCGGGCGGCAGCGCATAACAACCACAATATCCGCAGCGCAGCGGCAGCCACCGTGGTTTATTCAGGTAGTAGTGGCATGACCCCCAGAGAGCAAGAAATCCTCCGGCGCACCGAGCTGTCGGAAACCCGTGTCACCAAGGCGGTGTTCCCGCCGACAACCAATCATCACAACACCTTGTTCGGCGGCACTGCGCTGGCCTGGATGGATGAGGTGTCGTTTATCGCGGCCACGCGGTTTTGTCGTTTGCCGCTGGTAACGGTGTCCTCTGATCGCATCGATTTCAAGCATCCGATTCCTGCTGGTTCTATCGTCGAGCTGATTGGACGGGTGGTGAAGGTCGGCAATACCAGCCTCAATGTCGAGGTTGAGGTGTTCGTCGAGAGTATGTACAGCGACGGCCGCGAGAAGGCCATTAGCGGTCTGTTCAGCTTTGTAGCCATCGATGAAGACCAGCATCCGGTTCCGGTGCTGCCAGACGCAGTTTTACAGTTGAACGCTGCAGTCTGATTCGCAAATAAACCAGATATGGAAAGCGCCGTTCAGGCGCTTTTTGTTTGCGCTCGACTCAGGGGTGCAAGCGGATTTTCAGTGAGGCCTGCGACAGGTCGATGTCGCGTAGGCTCAGGCTGCCAAGGCTCTGGCCCGGGGCCGCGGCCGCCACGCGGAGGTTGTCGAAGTGCAGCTCGCCGATGGAGCTGGGCAGGCGCACATTCAGCGTGCCATCCGCGTTGATGGTCGATGTGAGTTTGCTGGTGTCATAGCGCACATCGGTCATGGAGGTTTCCGTTTCCAGATTATTCAGCACCGGCATGACTAGCTTGGCCAACTGACTGGCCGCGCCGAGCCCATCACCATTTTCTGCCTGCAGGAATAGCCCTTGCAGTACATCGTCCAAGCCTTGGGCGCTGACATCGCTCATCTCCAAGTCGCTCAACGGTTGAAGGCCGCGCGGGGTTTCTTGGCGACTGATACTGCTGGGTGGTAGGCGCTGAAAGTCTGCGCTGGCCATCTGGAAAGGGCTTAGCAGAGCGGCGACCAGGGTGGCTGCAACGCGTAGATTGCTTTGTTTCTTCAGGGCCTTTGTCAACTGTCGCTCGGTCAGCAGCCCTTGTTCGAGCAGAATTTCACCGAGGCGCTTGTTGCTGGTGAGTTGTAGCTCAATGGCCCCCTCCAGTTGGGCGTGGCTGATTAGTCCCTTGTTGAGCAGAATCTGACCAAGACGAGAGC
>JBOICE010000391.1:0-7908 GCA_050739815.1 Pseudomonas sp.
CGCGCCTGCCGTACCAGGCCGGGAGGCAAGTTCAACCAGCTCCCCGTACCCGCCGGCGAGACCTGCAGCACGCCGGCGTAGGCCTCGCTAAGCAGGTAACGATTACCTTGGGCATCGCAGCTCAGCGCTTCGAAGTCCAAGGCACCGCCCCGCACCAGACTGGCCACCCAGGTTCGCGTGCGCACGCCCCAGGGCAGAGCGCTGCCCGGCGGCGCCGGGGCCTGGAATACCTCTGCCTCCGCGCGCAATACCCCGGCATCGGCGGTGAGTCGGTACAACCGGTCATCTTCCCGGTCGGAAAGCGCCCACAACGCATCGCCACACCAGGCCAACCCGGACAAATTGCCGCCGGGCATGCCCTCGACCGGCTGCTCCGCCAGCAGTTGCAACTCCTCGAACTGTTGCAACTCTTCAGGCGGCTGCGCCAGTGCCGGGGTGGCTATCAGCAGCAGTGCCGCGAACAGCGTCCGCATTAAGCCAGAACCTCGGCCAGGTCACCCTTGGACTCAAGCCAGCTCTTGCGATCACCCGCGCGCTTTTTCGCCAGCAGCATGTCCATCAGCTCCTGGGTGGCGTCGAAATCTTCCAGGGTCAACTGCACCAAACGACGGGTATTGGGGTCCATGGTCGTCTCGCGCAGCTGTGGCGGGTTCATCTCGCCGAGGCCCTAGAAACGCGTGACTTGTGGTTTACCGCGCTTCTTCTCGGCCACCAGGCGGTCGAGAATACCGTCGCGCTCACCTTCATCGAGGGCGTAGAAAATTTCCTTGCCCAAGTCGATACGGTACAGCGGCGGCATCGCCACATACACGTGGCCTGCATCCACCAACGGACGGAAGTGCCGCACAAACAAGGCGCAGAGCAAGGTTGCGATGTGCAACCCGTCGGAGTCGGCGTCGGCGAGGATGCAGATTTTGCCGTAGCGCAACTGAGTCAGGTCGGCCGCGCCCGGATCGACGCCGATCGCCACGGCAATGTTGTGCACTTCCTGGCTGGCCAGCACTTCGCCGCCATCGACTTCCCAGGTATTC
This sequence comes from Pseudomonas sp., assembly GCA_050739815.1. Taxonomy (GTDB): domain Bacteria; phylum Pseudomonadota; class Gammaproteobacteria; order Pseudomonadales; family Pseudomonadaceae; genus Aquipseudomonas. The sequence continues at coordinate 1,032 of JBOICE010000391.1, forward strand.
AGGATCTTGCCGCGCAGCGGCAGGATTGCTTGAAACTCTTTATCGCGCGCCTGCTTGGCCGAGCCGCCGGCGGAGTCGCCTTCGACCAGGAACAGCTCGGAGCGCAGCGGGTCCTGGCCGGCGCAATCGGCCAGCTTGCCGGGCAAGGCCGGGCCCTGAGTGATGCGTTTACGCTCGACCTTCTTGCCCGCCTTGAGGCGGCGCCCGGCGTTATTGATCGCCAATTCGGCCAGTTGCAGCCCCAGCTCCGGATGTTCATTGAGCCACAGGCTGAAGGAGTCTTTGACCACCCCGGAGACGAATGCCGCCGCCTCACGCGAGGACAGACGCTCCTTGGTCTGCCCGGAGAATTGCGGCTCCTGCATTTTCATCGAGAGCACGAAGGCAATTCGCTCCCAGACGTCTTCAGGCGCCAGCTTGACCCCGCGCGGCAGCAGGCTGCGAAACTCGCAGAACTCGCGCATCGCGTCGAGCAGGCCCTGACGCAGACCGTTTACGTGGGTACCGCCCTGGGCCGTCGGGATCAGGTTGACGTAGCTTTCCTGCACGCTCTCGCCGCCTTCCGGCAGCCACAACAGCGCCCAATCCACCGCTTCTTTATTGCCCGCGAGGTTGCCGCAGAAAGGCTCATCGGGTAGTCGCTCGACTTCCGTGACCGCATCGACCAGATAGGAACGCAGACCGTCTTCGTAATACCACTCGACACGCTCGCCGCTGGCCTTGTCCTCGAAACTGACCGCCAACCCCGGGCAGAGCACGGCCTTGGCCTTGAGCACATGCTTGAGACGGCTGACAGAGAACTTCTGAGTGTCGAAATACTTCGGATCCGGCCAGAAGTGCACGCTGGTGCCGGTGTTGCGCTTACCGACAGCGCCGATCACCTCAAGCTCGGTGGCCTTGAAACCATCCGCGAAGCACATGCGGTATTCGTTACCGTCGCGCTTGACTCGCACCTCGACGCTGGTCGACAGCGCGTTGACCACGGAGATACCCACGCCATGCAGACCACCGGAGAATTGGTAGTTCTTGTTGGAGAACTTACCGCCGGCGTGCAGTTTGGTGAGGATCAGCTCAACGCCTGAAACGCCCTCTTCCGGGTGAATGTCCACTGGCATGCCGCGACCGTCGTCGCTGACTTCCAGCGAGTTGTCCTCATGCAGAATGACCTGTACCGATTTCGCATGGCCGGCCAGGGCTTCGTCGACGCTGTTGTCGATGACTTCCTGGGCCAGGTGGTTGGGCCGGCTGGTGTCGGTGTACATGCCCGGGCGCTTGCGCACCGGGTCGAGGCCGGAGAGGACTTCGATGGCGTCTGCGTTATAGGCGTTCTGCTGGGCCATGGGGTCTCGTATCGTCAGTCGTTAAATAGTGGAAAAGTCGAAATCGCGCCAGTTGGCGCGAGCAAAACCGGCGAAAGCCAGCAGCGCGGGCAGGCGGCTGGAAAAACCCTGAAAACCATGATCGCCACCGGCCTGAATACGCAACGCACAGCCTCGGTAGTAAGCCTCGGCCTGGCGGTAATCGAGAGTTTCGTCGGCGGTCTGCAGCCACACCTGATAACGCGCCGGATCACTTGGCGGCGGCACTTCCAGCTCGGCCAAAGCCGCCACGTGATCGGCCGTGAGCTCCCAGGTCTCGCCGCTGTAATAATTCTGCTGCGTACCGAGGTGGCCCTCGAACAATCGGTGCGGGCAAACCGCCGGATTGATCAGTACGGCCTTCAGCCCATGCCGCTCGGCCAAGTGGGTCGCATAGTAGCCGCCAAGGGAGCTGCCGACCAGCACCGGCCGGCCTAGCTCGGCAATGGCCGCCTCCAGTTGCAGCATGGCTTGTCGCGGATGATGGTGCAGGGCCGGCACGCGCAACTGCGCGGCCCAACCCAAACTATCCATGGCACGCAGCAATTGGCTGGCCTTTAGCGACGCAGGTGAGCTATTGAGGCCGTGGATATAGAGAAGGGAAGGAATTCCACTAAGCACGCAGGCAACTCCTAAATCATTTGCCGCGCACTTTAGCAAAGCCTCGCGAGCCTTGGTCAGCCAACTTTCAAGAACCCGTTCAAGCGCTCGCGAACCAAGGTCAGGCAAGGCTGGCGTAGCGAGTCAATCGGGCGAAAACGCAGTTAATACGCAGTCAATGAGCATTTTGAGCTCGATTTCACCGCGGCTTGGCCGGCGCACAGCAGATCATAAACAGCTCCGAAGCAGGATGAGCAGGCCCAGGCAATCCACACCGTATGACCGCGCGCAGTAGTTTGCACACGGTCTAAATCGGCTCAATAGCCTTTGACGCTGTAGTCCACGACGAAGGGAATACCGGTAACCCGTGATACGCCGGTTTCCAGTTGGCCATCGGCATGCAGGCGCAGCCAGCGATAGCCCGGCGCCTCCTGATCGACCTGGAACTCCTCGCTGCCGGGGGCGAACTGCACGCAAGTGGACGGCGATGCGAGCAAACGCACGCCGTTACGCAGTTGGTCGAACTCCTGGTGGATATGCCCCCAGAGCAACGCCCGTACTTGAGGGAAACGATCGAGCACGGCGAACAACTCTTCAGGATTGCGCAACCCGATCGGCTCCATCCAGCGACAGCCAATCGACACCGGATGGTGATGAAAGCAAATCAAATGGTGGCGGTCAGGGGCTTCGCTCAACGCCCGCACGAGCAAGTTGAGTTGCTGCTCATCCAGATAACCGGGCACCGCGCCGGGTATAGATGAGTCAAGCAAGGTGATCCGCCAGCTACCGATATCCACCACCGGCTCCAACAGGTCACTGTCGACACAGGCGCTGCGCATGGCCGGTAGTTCATCGTGATTGCCCGGAAACCAGCGGGCAGCCGCCGAAATCACCGAGGTCAGTTGACGAAAGCGCACATAGGACTCAAGCGAGCCGTCCTGCGAGAGGTCGCCGCTGGCCAGAATCAAATCGATCCGCGGCTGTTCTTCAAGCACCCGCTCAATCACCCGTTGCAGGCTGTCCTGGGTGTCCATGCCTAGCAGTTTGCCGTGCGCGCCAGCAAACAGATGGCTATCGGATAACTGCACCAGCAGCACCGAGGAATCAGCAGCGAGAGTGGACGAGCTCGGCAAGGGCCGTCTCCTTGAGCGGGATCATGGGAATTATGGTGGCTCAAGCAGCTAACGGTAAAGCCGCGTTGTGGGCATAGATCACACTTAGCAAGCGCCAAGCAATCGACGGCGCTTGATATTGCTAGCGCACCGGCTCCAACTCATGACCACAGGCTAGACAATGGCTCAGCCATTCGCCAAGAAACAAGTTGAGTTGAGTCTTCTCATCCGGCTGGTGCATCGCCGCATTCGGGTAGGGATAGATGCTGCGAAAGCGCCGCGCATTCTCCGCGCTGATCACTTCTGCCATGCGCGCATCATGATAGACACGCACTTCCAGCTGCGGCACCGGTAGCCAGGGCAGGCTATGCTCCTGGCGCACTTGCAGGGTGGTGGTGTAGGGGCAGGCTTCCAGTACATCCAGCGCCAGCACACCGAGCAGGCGCTCGCCCTGACTCAAGGCCACCCGGCGCGAGCCTCGCTCGTGACGCATCGCTGGCAATAGGCGCATCAATCGCGCGTAGTTGGCCTCACAAGCGGCTTGCAGCTCGATCAGGTCGACCCGGTAACGTTCACGCAGCAGGTTCACACCCACAGCCCCCTCACTTCGGCACGATTGAGTGCCAGCCATTGCAACGCAATGATACTTGCCGCGTTGTCGATACGCCCATCGCGCACCGCCGCCAAGGCATCCTCCAACGGCAAGACATGCACACGAATGTCTTCCCCTTCCTCGGCCAGCCCATGCACGCCACCCACACCTATACTGTCGCAACGCCCGACAAATAGATGAACCCGTTCGTCTGAACCACCCGGCGACGGGTAGTACTGGCTGATCGGCCACAGCGCGCCGAGGGTCAGGTCGGCCTCCTCGACGGCTTCGCGGCGCGCCACGTCTTCCGGCTGTTCATCTTGCTCGATCAAGCCAGCAACCAATTCCAGAAGCCAGGGATTTGGGCTCTTATCCAGAGCACCGATACGGAACTGTTCGATCAGCACGACGCAATCGAGCTTGGGGTCGTACGGCAATACGCAAACCGCATCATGACGCACGAACAACTCGCGACTGATCTGCGGCCCCATGCCGCCCGCGAACAGGCGATGACGTAAGTGCACACGGTCAAGCTGGTAGAAACCGCGGAAACAATTTTCCCGTTCGACGATTTCGACTGCCTCCGGGCCTGGAATAAAAGTGTCGCTCATCGGTTCCCCACTCATGATGGATTCAGGCCGGAAAATCCTTGGCTTCAGCTCATCCTAACGCGCCGGCTCAACCACCGCAGCCTCTTTCAAGATCGCCCACGGGCTGCCAGGATATCCGGCCTATTCAGTTAGCCTAGCGGCCTATGTGGCCAGTTCCATTAGTCAATTCCGGCGCCTCGAGCCCCGATACTGTGTTGCCGCTCCTTGCCATAGCCTAGCTATGACTCGGCGCAACGCCTTGTCTCAGGATCCCGAACATCCGAACTTGAATCAACGAACTGGCCATACCAGCCACGCGCAGCGAACTCAGCTCACCACCGACAGTCGAACCCCGACTGCCATTGAAAACCGGAATCGCCAAGGAATGCCATGCCACTGCTGAAAGTCACTCTCTTCGCCACCCTGGCTCTCGCCTTGGGTGCCTGCCAGAGCCTGTTTCAGGCGGACGCCAATGCGCCGATCACGGCTGAACGCACGGCCTGGGAGCATACCCAAGCCGGCTGTCAGGGTGACGACTGCCCGCTGGTCAACATTGACACCTTGAGCTTCGCCGCAGAGCCGGCACTCAATAGCCTGATTGAGCGCGAGTTGCTGGAAATGACCGGCAACTCCCCGGACGCCCAACTGCCAACCTCGCTAAAAGCCTATGAACAGGCCTTTCTGCAATCAGCGGAGCGCGGCTGGAACAGCTATTTACAGGCGAAAGTACGCGAGCAGCATGACGGCCTGGTGATCATAGAACTGTCCAGCTACCTGTCCACTGGCGGCGCCCACGGCATGCCCGGGCGACGCTTTATCAATTACGACCGCAAGCTGCACAAGGCACTAACCCTGCAGGACATGCTGCTGCCAGGCCAGGAACAGGCATTCTGGCAAGCCGCACAACTGGCACACCAAGGCTGGCTGGTGGCCAACAAGCTCGACCAAGACCCCGAGTTCGTCAAGGACTGGCCGTTTCAGCCGACCGCGAACGTGGCCCTGACCTTCGGTGCGGTGACCTTGAAATACGAGGTCTACCGCATTGGCCCGTACGCTTCGGGCCATCCCGAGCTGAAGATTCCCTACCCGCGCCTCAACGGCATCCTGAAGCCGCAGTATTTCCCCGGCCGCGGTTGAGCGGCTATTGGCTCAAGACGAATAAGCCGCCTTGCGCGCACGCATGCCGCCCAGACCGAACTGCAATACGCCGGCCAGCACCAGGGCCGGCAAGGTCGCGCCAACGTCTGGATAGAAATGCGCCAACAGGTGGTAAGTCGCCACACCACCGGCCCAGGCCGAGAGTGCCGCCCAGCGCAACCCGACGGATGCCGTGATGCTGGCACGGCGGCGCAAGATGAAATGATCGACCAGCACCACACCAAACAGCGGCGCGAACACCGAGCCGATCAGCAGCAGGAAGTTCTGGTATTGCGCCAGCGGCGCGAACCAGGCGATCAGGGTGCAGATCGCGCCGATGATCAGCGCCAGGCGCTCCACCGACAGTGGCAGCAGGATGCCGGTGGAGACCGCCGCCGAATGGATATCGGCGAAGGCTTTCTCCGACTCATCGAGCAGAATCAGTAATAGCGGAATCCCCATCCCCGCCCCGGCCAGGGCCAGCAGCAGCGTATTGACGTCGCCACTCTCGGCGAACGCCAAGGTGTACGCCACGCCCAGGCTCATCAACCAGAAGTTGCCGAGGAAGAACCCCAGCACGGTGCCGCCAAACACGCCGCCGGCACGCTTGCCAAAGCGCGAGTAATCGGCGATCAACGGCAGCCACGACAGCGGCATGGCGATCGCGATATCGAAGCCCAGGGCAAGCGGCAGGGAATCATCGCCGGTCCGAGCCCAAAGCCCCGGCAGGTCGGCCTTGGCCAGCAAGTTCCACGTCAGCCAAATGCAGGCGGCAAGCAGCAACCAGATACCCCAGCGGCGCAGAACCCTACGCACGAAAGCTAGCGGCCCGCTGACCGCCAGCAAGGTCGCTAGAGCGCCGAAGGCCAGCGTCCATACCGCGGGGTTGGCCCACAGGCTCTCGCTACCAAAGTTGCGCGAGCCGAGCAAACTGGCGGCATCGCGCATGACGATGATTTCGAAGGCGCCCCAGCCAATCAACTGCAACAGGTTCAGCAAGGCCGGCAAGGCCGCACCACGGCTGCCCAGACTGAGCTTGAGGGCCGCCATCGAGGCCAGGCCGGTATCGCTACCGATCACCCCGACCGCAGCGAGCAGCAGCACGCCGACGGCGCTGCCGAGCAGAATCGCCAGCAGCGAACCGGCCATGCCCAGCCCCGGTGCCAGCAGTGCACCGGTCTGCAGCACCATCAGGCCGATGCCGAGGGAGAACCAGAGGGAAAACAGATCGCGCAGCCCGAAGACCCGCTGCGTGAGCGGAACCGCAATGGAGGGCGCGTAAGTGCTGATAGAGGAAGTATTCACGATGGCAAAAAGCCTCAGAGGAGCCGAGTTCAGGGTGCGTTAACCACAAGGCAACGCACCCTCGCCGCTTAATCAGACTTTCTTGTAGAGCTGGCTGCCTTCCTGGCGGAACCGCTCGGCCTGTTCGCGCAAACCGTCCTCGACGGCCACATCCACCGCTTCGATACGCTGGTTGGCGGCGTA
>JBOICE010000392.1:0-2176 GCA_050739815.1 Pseudomonas sp.
GGCGAAACTGCACGTTTGAAGTTGGGGCAATAAACCATGCACGGCGAATCTCCAATCATCCGTCGTCAATCGCGCAAGATCTGGGTCGGTTCTGTTCCTGTAGGTGGTGATGCGCCTATCGCTGTGCAGAGCATGACCAATACCGATACTTGCGATGTCGCCGCCACTGTCGCGCAGATTCGTCGATTGGAAGAAGCCGGTGCCGATATCGTGCGGGTGTCGGTGCCTGATATGGATGCTGCTGAAGCATTCGGCAAGATCAAGCAACAGGTTCAGGTGCCGCTGGTTGCTGACATCCACTTTGATCACAAGATTGCGTTGCGCGTGGCCGAGTTGGGCGTTGATTGCTTGCGTATCAATCCCGGCAATATTGGGCGCGAAGATCGTGTCAGGGCGGTAGTTGATGCAGCGCGTGACCGCGGTATTTCCATCCGCATCGGTGTCAACGCCGGTTCTCTGGAAAAAGACCTGCAAAAGAAATACGGCGAGCCGACCCCAGAAGCCTTGGTCGAGTCGGCATTGCGGCATGTTGAGCACCTTGATCGCCTGAATTTCCCGGACTTCAAGGTCAGCGTCAAAGCCTCTGACGTGTTTATGGCGGTTGCGGCTTATCGGCTATTGGCCAAACAGATCGAACAGCCGTTGCACTTGGGTATTACGGAGGCGGGCGGTCTGCGCTCAGGCACCGTAAAGTCTGCCGTCGGTTTGGGCATGCTGCTCGCCGATGGGATTGGCGATACCATCCGCATCTCCTTGGCTGCCGATCCGGTAGAAGAGGTTAAGGTCGGTTACGACATCCTCAAGTCGTTACGCTTGCGTTCACGTGGCATCAACTTCATCGCCTGCCCGAGCTGTTCACGGCAGAACTTCGATGTGGTCAAGACCATGAACGAGCTCGAAGGTCGTTTGGAAGACCTCCTGGTGCCGCTCGATGTGGCCGTTATCGGCTGCATCGTGAATGGTCCTGGCGAAGCCAAAGAGGCGCATATCGGTCTGACCGGTGGTACGCCAAACAACCTGATTTACATTGACGGCAAACCAGCGCAGAAACTGACCAATGACAATCTGGTGGATGAGCTGGAAAAGCTGATTCGTCAGAAAGCGGCCGAAAAGGTCGAAGCCGACGCGGCGCTAATCGCCCGTGGCTAGAAAAGAATACTAAGGATTTAGTGTGAGTAAGTCTCTGCAAGCCATTCGTGGCATGAATGACATCCTGCCTGAACAGACACCGCTCTGGCGCTACTTCGAAGGTATTGTGGCAAATTTGCTGGATGGCTACGGCTATCGGCAGATCCGCATGCCGATCGTTGAGGTCACCGAGCTGTTCAAGCGCTCAATCGGTGAAGTTACCGATATCGTCGAAAAGGAGATGTACACCTTCGCCGACCGCAATGGCGACTCCTTGACTCTGCGCCCGGAAGGGACGGCCAGCTGTGTTCGCGCGGTACTGGAGCACGGTATTTCCGGTGGCGGCCAGGTGCAGAAGCTTTGGTACATCGGCCCGATGTTCCGCTATGAGCGCCCGCAGAAAGGTCGTTATCGCCAGTTTCATCAAATTGGCGTTGAGGTATTCAATCTCGACGGTCCGGATATTGATGCCGAACTGATCGTCCTGACCTGGCGCCTCTGGGGGCTGTTGGGTATCCGCGATGCGGTGAAGTTGGAGCTGAACAGCCTCGGCACCAGTGCGGCCCGGGCGAACTACCGTGAAGCCCTGGTGCAGTATTTGTCGGCGCGTCTTGACCTGCTGGATGAAGACAGCAAGCGGCGTCTGACCAGTAATCCGCTGCGGATTCTCGACAGCAAGGTGCCGGAAACCCAGGCCATGTTGGTCGATGCACCGAAGCTTGAGGATTATCTCGACGAAGAGTCGCGAGTCCATTTTGACGGCCTGAGGGCGCGTCTGGATGCCGCGGGCATTCCCTACGTGCTCAATCCCAAGTTGGTGCGCGGCCTCGATTACTACAGCAAAAGCGTGTTCGAGTGGGTCACCGACCAGCTCGGCGCCCAAGGTACAGTGTGTGCCGGTGGTCGATACGATGGTCTGGTCGAGCAGATGGGCGGTAAGCCGACTGCTGGTGTTGGTTTTGCCATGGGCATCGAGCGGCTGATTTTGCTGCTGGAAACCCTTGGGAAGGTGCCCACCGAAATTTCCCGTCAGGTCGATGTTTACCTC
>JBOICE010000393.1:0-5884 GCA_050739815.1 Pseudomonas sp.
TCCGGACCTCTTTTTACTCTTTGACTTCCGGCCGCTCCTGACATGAAACGGCAAAAGATCGGGAGCCAGGGTTCGCTCATTACCGCCGGGCCGCGCCATTGCAGGAGCGGCCGGAAGTCAAAGAGTAAAAAGAGGTCCGGATGACGACCTCCTTCCCCAAGCCCAAAATCCATCACCCCGGCCTGCCGGTTAACACGATCGGGCTGACCCGCCGCGATTACGAGGGCACGATGTCGACCCTCTGCGCCGGGTGCGGCCACGACTCCATCACGGCGGCGATCGTACGGGCGTTCTGGGAACTGAGCATCCCGCCGCACAGGGTGGCGAAGCTGTCGGGGATCGGCTGCTCATCGAAGACGCCCACGTATTTCCTGCGCGAGGCCCACGGCTTCAACGCAGTACATGGCCGCATGCCATCGATCGGCACCGGTGCATCGGCCGCCAACCGCGACCTGGTCTTCATCGGCGTGTCCGGCGATGGCGACTCGCTGTCCATCGGGCTTGGGCAGTTCTGCCACGCGATCCGGCGCAACCTGAACGTGCTCTACATCCTCGAGAACAACGGCGTGTATGGGCTGACCAAGGGCCAGTTCTCAGCGTCAGCGGATCTCGGCACGAAACCGAAGAAGGGCGAGCCGAATCGCAATCCGCCCATCGATCCGGTGCTGCTTGCGTTGAATCTGGGCGCCACTTTCGTGGGCCGCAGCTTCAGCGGCGACAAGGATCAGCTGGTGCCGTTGATCCAGGCAGGTCTCGCTCACAATGGCTTTGCCTTCATCGATGTGATCTCGCCATGTGTGACTTTCAACGATCACGAGGGCTCGACCAAAAGTTATGCATTCACGCGCGAGCGCACGCGCGAGGTCGTGGCCACTGAAGTGGTCGATCACGACGAGCCGACCGCATCGGACTTCGTGCCAATTCGTTCCGAGATTTCCGCCGACTATGCGCCGGGCATGCACCTCGACGTCCGCATGCACGACAATAGCATCGTGCGGCTGCACAAGATTGCCGAGGATTACGATCCGACCGATCGCGATCGCGCGTACGCCTACGTACGTGCTGCACAGGTGCGCGGTGAGGTGGCCACGGGCCTGCTCTACCTGAGTACGGGCGCGCCCGAGATGCACGACGTCGAAAACACCGTGGACATTCCCCTCGCCATGCTGCCCTACGAAGAGCTGTGCCCCGGCAGCGCCGCCCTCGATCAGCTCATGGAGGACTTCCGCTAGGGAAGCTCTGATCAAGTTGCAGAGGCGGATAACACGAATGACCTGCGGGCGCGCGTAGCGGGGCGTCTTGCCGCAGCCGAGCGTGATGCAGCGCCTTGCCCCGCGAATACGCGTCCCGGCCTGCGCGAGGACCAGCGAGGTTGCGCAAGACGCTCCGCGTATACAGCGCCCGCCAGGCCCGGCGCCACGTCTCCGATAGAGCACTTGATCAGAGGTTCCCCAGGCATGTCGGGCATGTCGGGCATGTCGCGCATGTCGGGCGCGTCCGGCGCGTCGGGCGTGTCGGGCATGTCGGGCGTGTCGGGCGTGTCGGGAAGATGAATGGCAAAGGCCAGTATCGTGTTGATCGTCCGCGTCCCTTCAGAGCCCCTTCAGTGCCCTTTAGCGCCCGCCCTTCAGTGCCCGTAGTGCCCGCCATCGCCTGAAACCGCAGTTAACTGATCCGCGAAACCCCAGGTAAGCGCTGGCGTTGGCGAACGAGTGATGCGCCTGTCTCAAGACGGTTGCGGTGGGCGTTGAATGTATAAATTATACAATCGTACGCGCGCTGGACCTCCCATCAGCTCCTGGAGAGATCCTCGAGCGCGCTCGCCGCGGTGCGCGGCACTCCTTGTTGTTGCTGCCCAATCGGATATCGCGTTCGAACGCGCGTCGGCCGTCACTGCAGAGGGCCGGCCGGTCCCATTAAGTCGACGTTTTTGATCGTGAAGCTCAGGCAACCAGTCGGTTTTTATCCCAAGTGAGGGTTCCGATGAGACATGGAAGAGGTCTGGGATTGAGTGCGTTGGTACTGCTCCTTGCCGCAGCGTCCGGAGCATCCGGGCAGCAGGCAGTCGGCACGATCGTTGGGCAGGTGGTGCAGGGCGAGGCTCGGACGCCGATGCTGGGTGCTCAGGTCATCGTGGTCGGCACGCAGCTCGGAGCACTGACTGGCGCTGAAGGCCGCTTCGTGATCCGCAACGTGCCAGCCGGCGCGCGCATGGTGCGTGTGCAGGCCATGGGCTTCAATTCCGATGATCAGCCCGCAACGGTGACGGCGGGTGGCACAGTGACCGTGACCTTCCAGTTGAGGGAGCAGGCGGTCGCGATTTCACCGGTCGTGGTGACGGCGCTGGGGATCACGCGGAACGAGAAGAGTCTGGGCTACGCGGTGCAGTCGATCAGCTCTCAGACGATCGAGCGGATTCCCGAGACCACGCTGATCCAGGCGCTGGCGGGCCAGTCGGCGGGAGTGAGCGTGATCAGCTCGAGCGGTCGTCCGGGCGCGGGCGCCCGTATCACGATCCGCGGTGAGACCTCGTTTTCGGGCACTGGCCAACCGCTGTTCGTGATCGATGGCGTGCCGGTGGCGACCAACACGGACGGTCCATCCAACCCGCTCGGTACCGGATCCGCCGGGAGCCGCGGTATGGACTTCGACATGGAGAACATCGACCAGGTTTCCGTGTTGCGCGGCGCTGCAGCGACCGCGCTGTACGGCTCACGCGCGGCGAACGGTGCGATCATCATCAAGACCAAGCAGGGCAAAGCCGGCCAGCCGCTGCGCTTCACGTTCAACACGGAAGCACGGTTTGACCGGCCCGTGATCAACGGTTACGTGACCGATTATGCAGCAGGCAGCCGCGGCTACTTCTGCAACGGCCGGCTGGCGAGCCAGGGTGGCTGGTGCGAGCCGGGCTATCCGGGCGCCAACTCCGAGACGCAGAACAACTGGGGCCCTCACAAGGACAGCATTCCGCAGATCGTGTTCGACTCGATTGGTGACGTCCGCTTCCGTGATGCGCGGGAGGACTTTTACCGGACCGCACCGACCGTGAACAGCTCGCTGCGCGGCAGTGGTTCAATGGGTGAGCGGGGCACCTACACGTTCGGCATTTCGTACCTGGACCAGCAGGGCATCAACCCGATCGCGGAGCTCAACCGGCTCAACCTGAACGCCAACATGAACATCAAGCTCAGCGAGTGGCTGAGTTCAACGACCAGCGTCCAGCGGATTCGGAGCGACAATCCGTACGGCAATGACTCGTACGATGGTCTGACTCGTACGCTGATCAACATGCCGCCCTCGACCGACACGCGCCGGGCCTGGAACGCGGACGGTTCGCCTGTGATGTGGGGGAACAACTCGCCGCATTTCCAGTGGCTGGCCGAAAACGAAAAGAACTCGGAGCTGACCAACCGCTGGATCGCGTCGCAGCAGTTCGAGTTCACGATCGCGCCCGGGCTGCGACTCATGAACAACTGGGGGCTGGACACGTATGTGAGCGAGTTCAACCGGTTCGTGAACGAGCGGCCCTGGCGCACGGCCCAGGGGCAGACTTCGGGTTCGACGCGCCAGCGCAAGAACACGCGAACCACGATCAACGATGATATCACGCTGAGCCTGGATGGCAGGCAGATCGGCGAGACCGGTATAACGGTAAGCGCGATGATCGGCGGCAACATCTACATGCAGCAGAACAGCCAGGTCACGGGCGAAGGCGATGACATCGTCATTCCGGACTTCTTCAACATCTCGAATTTCGTCGATCAGGATGTGGACGCCAACCTGGCGACCGAGCGGCGTCTGGTCGGCGCCTACAGCCAGGTCACGGCGGACTACAGAGACTGGGCGTTCCTGACACTCACCGGCCGCAATGACTGGAGCTCGACGCTGCCCACGCACGCCAACGACTACTTCTATCCCTCGGCAAGTCTGGGCATCGTATTCACGGATGCATTGAACCTGCGCCAGCCGTGGCTGGACTATGGCAAGGTGCGCGTCTCCATCGCGAAGGTCGGCAACGATGCGCCACCATATGCGTTGTCGACGCGATACACCACGGGCGTCCTGGGCAAGGGCGCGAACAACTCGATCCAGCAGAACGGCGGACCCAGACTGGAATTCCCGTTCCGGGAGATCAACGCGTACGCGCAAAGCAACCAGCTCGGCAACCCCGACATCAAGCCCGAGGCGACGGTCGAAACCGAGATCGGGTTCGAACTGCGGATGTTCGACGGTCGCGCCTACGTCGATATCGCGGCCTACTCGAAATCGAGCTACGACCAGATCTTCAGCGTGCCGTCGTCGTCGGTCACCGGGTTCAGCAGCATCACGCGTAATGCCGGTGACCTGCGCAATCGCGGCATCGAGGTCTCGCTGCGCGGCCGGCCGATCCAACTGGGCGATTTCTCCTGGGATGTCGGCGTCAACTGGGCGCGCAACCGGTCGCAGGTGCTCGAGCTGGCGCCGGGTGTGACCTCCATCTCCCTGGCCGGCTACTCCTGGCCTCAGGTCCGCATCATGGAAGGATTCCCGTACGGCGTGTTATGTGGCTATGGCTGGAAGCGCAACTGCTCGGACTTCTCGCCTGACGACGGCATCGATCCGCCCTGCTTCTCCGGCGCCCCCACGGGCGCGCTGTTGATTGGCGATAACGGCTACCCGATCCGGACGGACGAGCAGATCAACCTGGGTACGGTCATGCCCAACTGGATCGGCAGCCTGACCACCGATCTGCGCTACAAGGGGCTCGGTCTTTCGGCGCTCGTCGATGTCAAGAATGGCGGGCAGATGATCAATTTCGAGACGCAGTACACGGTGAACAACGGCCGCTCCAGGCTCACCGAGACGCGCGGCACGTACGTGGTGCACGACGGCGTCAACATCAATACCGGTCAACCGAATACGATCCGCCTGTTGCGCAACCAGGACTATTATCCGCTCGTGTACGGCTTTGACCGTCACGAGGCCCAGCTGGAGTCGGCCGGGTTCGTGAAGCTGCGTGAAGCCACACTTTCGTACCGTGTGCCGCGCTCGCTGCTGGGCCGGCTCAATCTTCAGGACGCGACAGTTTACCTGACCGGGCGCAACCTGAAAATCTGGTCGGACTTCTCATCCGGCGATCCCGAAGGTGACATATACGGCGGCACCAACGCCGGCGGCCAGTATTTCCGGCAGTTCCCGGAGCCGCAGACGCGCAGTTGGGTCATCGGTATGCGCTCCGCGTTCTGAACCGGTAAAATGCTCGAGCTTGAAGGGAAGATTCGCATGCGAATTCATGGAAGGATCACTGCACGGGTCATCTTGCCGGTAATCTGCGCGATCGCGTTCGCCGGTTGTGACAGCTTCCTGGACGTGAATGACAATCCGAACGCGCCGGAGGACGCACGGATCGACATCCGGCTGCCCGGGCTCATTGCCGGGTTTGCTCACTCTATCTATTACGGCGACACGCAGCTGTGGGGCTCAGAATGGACGCAGCAGTTCTCGTACAACCGCACGACCCGCTCGTATGCGGAAGTGCATCGCTACGAGCTGCAGGACACCGACGGGTCGACCGCGTGGAACTACTTCTACAACGGCCCGCTCAACGAGGCCAATAACCTGATCCGGGACGCTGCGGACGACAATGACGTCATCTACCGTGGCCTCGGCAAATTCTTCTACGCGTGGATTTTTGCACACATAACGGACATGTGGGGACCCGCGCCGTTCACCGAGACTTTCGATACGCGGATCCGCGAGCCGAAGTACGACGAGCAAAAGGCCATTTACGATGCGGTGCACAGGTTGTTCGATGAGGCCATTGCTGAAATGAGCAGTCCGACGGGCCGTCGGCCTACCGGCAACGACCTGCTCTTCGATGGCGACATGACACGCTGGGTGAAGC